>DASQJV010000086.1:0-2833 GCA_035630855.1 Allosphingosinicella sp.
GATGGCGGAAGGCGTCCAGGGGGATGTCGCCGTCCAGCTCCCGGTTGATCCGGGTGAGAAGATTCGAGTTGAACTCGGCCGTGACTCCCGCCGAATCGTCATAGGCGCTGAGCAGTTCGGCGGGATCCTTGACCCGGTCGAAGCCGATGAACAGCCAGGCGCCGGTGCCGAGCGTCCGGCGCATCGCCCTGAGCAGGTCCACTCCGGTCGAGGGAATCAGGTTGCCGATCGTCGAGCCGGGGAAGAAGCCCAGCCTGGGCAAGGCGGCGAGCTCGGCGGGAAGCTCGATCGGGCGGGTGAAATCGGCTTCGATCGGGTGGACCGGAAGGCCCGGGAAATCCTCCTCGAGCGAGGCGGCGGCGTCGCGCAGGAAGTCGCCGCTGATGTCGACCGGAACGTAGGCGGAAGGCGCGATTGCGGCGAGGAGGATCCGGGTCTTGACCGAAGCCCCGGAGCCGAACTCCACCACCGCCTGGCCCGGACCGGCGATGCGCGCGACGTCGGGGCAGCGGCGCTCGAGCAAAGCGGTCTCGGTTCGGGTGAGGTAATATTCCGGGAGCCGCGTGATCGCCTCGAACAGCTCGGAGCCGCGGCGGTCGTAGAGCCAGCGCGCCGGAATCGCCCGGATCGGAGCGGCGAGGCCGGCGAGGACGTCGCGGCGGAAATCCGGATCGGCGAGCGGGGTGCGAGGCGCATCCATCAGAGGTAGCTCCTGTGGAGCTGAAACCCCTGTTCCGTTCGGCCCCGGACCTGATCCGGGGTTGTCGAAGCCCTCTCTTCCCCTTCTCGCCGCAGACCGGGAAAGGAGGGCTTCGACAGGCTCAGCCCGAACGGCTTTTCACTACCGACCTGGCCCATCCTAAAGGTCCCGAGCCAGCCGAAGCCCCGCGAACATCCAGCGCTGATGGGGGTAGAAGAAGTTGCGGTAGCTGGGGCGGAGGTGGCCGCGCGGAGTGGCGCAGCCGCCGCCGCGAAGGACGAACTGGTTGCACATGAACTTGCCGTTATATTCGCCGACCGTACCTTCCTGCGGGCGGTAGCCGGGATAGGGCGCATAAGCGCTCATCGTCCATTCCCAGAGGTCGCCGAACATCTGGCGAAGCCCCGGGCCGGAGGCCGGACGCGGGCGGACCGGGCCGGCGCGGTCGAGCTGGGTGCCGGAGCCAGGGTCGAGGCCCGCCGCGGCGGCCTCCCACTCCTCCTCGCGGGGAAGCCTGGCGCCGGCCCAGCGGGCGTAGGCGTCGGCCTCGTACCAGCTGACATGGGCGACCGGCTCGGCCGGGGCGATCGGGCGAAGCCCGTCGAGGGCGAAGCGGCTCCATCCGCCGGCTTCGCGGCGCCAGTAGAGCGGCGCCTCGATTCCGTTCGCCTTCGCCCAGGCCCAGCCGTCGGCCATCCACAGCTCCGGCCGCGCATAGCCGCCGTCGTCGATAAAGCCGAGCCACTCGGCGTTGGTGACGAGCCGGCCGGCGAGCGCGTGCGGGTGGAGCAGGACCTGGTGGCGAGGCCCCTCGCAGTCGAACGCGAAGCCGGCGCCGTCATGGCCGGTCTCGACAAGGCCCCGCCGGCCCTCGATCCACTCCATGGCCGGCGCGAGCGGCGCCGGCGCCGGGGCGGCGCCCGGCCACAGCGGCGGGCGGAGCGGGTTCTCGGCCAGAGCGGCGGTGAGGTCCATCAGCATCAGCTCCTGGTGCTGCTGCTCGTGGTTGAGACCGAGCTCGACGAGGGCGAGGGCGGCTTCGGGCAGGGCGGGCAGGGCTTCGGCGACCGATTCGTCGACGAAGGCGCGCCAGGCGCGGACCTCGTCGAGGCCCGGGCGGCTCAGCATGCCGCGCCGGTCGCGCGGATGGCGCTCGCCCTCGCCGTCATAATAGGAGTTGAACAGATAGGCCCAGCTCTCGTCCCACAGGCGGTGGCCGGGGACATGGTCGCGAAGCACGAAGGTCTCGAAGAACCAGCTGGTGTGGGCGAGGTGCCATTTGGCCGGCGAGGCGTCCGGCATCGGCTGGAGAGTGGCGTCGGAGTCGGAGAGCGGAGCGGCGATCGCCTCGCTAAGGGCGCGCACCGCCCGGTAGCGCTCGACCAGGGCCGCCGCGGGCGGAGTGTCTGCCTGGGTCGCCATCGGCCTCGTCCTACACGAAAAAACGGGTGGAGGTTAGCACCCGCTAGCGGGTCGCGCCCGGCTTCCACAGCACCTCTCCCCCTTCGCCCGCGGCGGCGAGGCGGGCCATGACGAAGAGGTGGTCGGACAGTCGGTTCAGATAGACGAGGGCGAGCGGGTTGAGCGGAGCGGCGGCCGAGGCGGCGATCGCCGAACGTTCGGCCCGGCGGACGATCGCCCGGGCGAGATGGATCGCCGCGGCGCCGCCGCCTCCGCCCGGGAGGATGAAGCTGCGCAGCGGCTCGAGCCGCTCGTTCATCGAGTCGATCTCGAGCTCGAGCCGGTCGATCTGCGCCTGGACGATGCGCAGGCTCATCTCCGAAGGCTCGAAATCCTCGCCGGGGGTGGCGAGGTCGGCGCCGAGATCGAACAGCTCGTTCTGGATCGCGGTCAGCATGTGCCGCTGCGCCTCGACCCGGATCTGGAGCAGGGCGATTCCGATCGCGCTGTTGGCCTCGTCGACGTCGCCGATCGCGTCGAACAGCGGATCGGCCTTGGACCGGCGGGAGCCGTCGGTAAGGCCGGAGGATCCCTCGTCCCCCGTCCGAGTGTAGATCTTGTTGAGCCTGACCAGCGTCAGCTCTTTCCGCTCGCGACGAGCAGGAAGAGGATGACGAGGACGATGGCGACCGCCTGGAACAGCACCCGCTTGCGCATCAGATCCTGTGAGCG
>DASQJV010000087.1:0-9242 GCA_035630855.1 Allosphingosinicella sp.
CGCACGTCCGGATCGAGCCCGGTCAGGCGGTCGAGCAGCCGGATCGCCTGCGCCGGGCCGCCGGCCGCCAGCCGCTCGTCGAGCGCCGCCGTATAGCAGGTCCGCTTCTTCGCCGGGTCGGAGGAGCGGCAGCGTTTCACCGCCAGAGCGGCGGGGTCCGCGGGTGCCTTGGCCGACGCCGGGGCCAGGGCGCCGGCGGAGGCAGGAAGGCCGGCCAAGGCGAGCCCCACGACAAGGAGGAAGCCGTGGAGGACATTGGATAAAACGCGCATCGATATTCGCCATTCCCCGAGTGCGAAGCGCTGGTTGGCAGCAAAGCGGCGCACGGGCAAGCGGCGGCCCGCCGCAAGCGCTTTTTGGATAGGCCGATGCGAGGCCTAGGATGGCTAGGCGTTTTCTTCTTGTTCCCGTGGAACGGATCGCGTACATTCCAACAATCGCGTTGAATGGACGGCGCGGAGGCAATAGGGGACGCGGGCCATGGCGGCTTCACTCAAGGTGGTTGGAAACTCGGACAATATGGACAGGCAGAAGGCCCTCGAGGCCGCCCTCGCTCAGATCGACCGCGCGTTCGGCAAGGGCAGCGCGATGAAGCTGGGCTCGCGCGAGGCGGTCGAGATCGAGACCATCTCGACCGGCTCGCTCGGGCTCGACATCGCGCTGGGCATCGGCGGCCTTCCGCGCGGCCGGGTGGTCGAGGTCTACGGGCCGGAAAGCTCGGGCAAGACCACGCTCGCCCTCCACGTCATCGCCGAGGCCCAGAAGAACGGCGGAACCGCCGCCTTCGTCGACGCCGAGCATGCCCTCGATCCGGTCTACGCCCGCAAGCTCGGGGTCGACGTCGACGAATTGATCGTCTCCCAGCCCGACACCGGCGAGCAGGCGCTCGAGATCACCGACACGCTGGTGCGCTCCAACGCGATCGACGTGCTCGTCGTCGATTCGGTCGCCGCGCTCGTCCCCCGCGCCGAGATCGAGGGCGAGATGGGCGACAGCCATGTCGGCCTCCAGGCCCGGCTGATGTCGCAGTCGCTGCGCAAGCTGACCGGCTCCATCTCCAAGTCGAAATGCCTGGTCATCTTCATCAACCAGCTGAGGATGAAGATCGGCGTCATGTACGGCAATCCGGAGACGACGACCGGCGGCAACGCGCTCAAATTCTACGCGAGCGTGAGGCTCGACATCCGCCGCACCGGCCAGATCAAGGACCGCGACGACATCGTCGGCAACACCACCCGGGTGAAGGTGGTCAAGAACAAGGTGGCGCCGCCGTTCAAGCAGGTCGAGTTCGACATCATGTACGGCGAGGGCATCTCCAAGGTCGGCGAGATACTCGACCTCGGGGTCAAGGCCGGGCTGGTCGAGAAGTCCGGCGCCTGGTTCAGCTACGATTCGATCCGGATCGGCCAGGGCCGCGAGAATTCCAAGACCTATCTGCGCGAGAATCCCGAGGTCGCCGCCCGGCTCGAGCGCGCCATCCGAGGCAAGACCGACGAGGTCGCCGAGGCGCTGATGACCGGCCCGGCGGCGGAGGACGATATCTGACGCCGGCCTAGTGGCACCGACGGCAGCGCGAGCTTGCCAGCGGTGCCGCTTGCCCGAAGGCAGATTGTTCGCACGCAAAGCCGCAAAGCCGCAAAGCCGCAAAGAGTCAGCGAAGCTGCTTAGTCAGCAGCCGCTTCGGACAGGCGTAAGGTCGGGGTTGGGCAAGGTCCCTTTGCGGCTTCGCGGCTTTGCGTAAGATAATGGGCCTTCGGCCGCAATCCGGCCTGCGGGAGTAAATGTCGACGCGCGGGGATGACCGTTCAGCCCCGTCCGAACAGCCGGCCGCGTTCCGTCGCGAGCAGGATGAGGAGGGCGACGGTTCCGAAGGCGGCGAAGGCGCCGACCATCGGAACCAAAGTGCCGTCGAAGCTCTGGCCGACGAGCAGGCCGAGCAGCGCTCCGCCGATCGTCCCGATCGTGCCCTGGACCGAGGAGGCGGTTCCGGCGACGTGGCCCAGGGGCTGCATCGCCAGCGCCCCGAAATTGGCCGAGGCGAGGCCGAAGCAGGCCATGGTCAGGCCCTGAAGGGCGATGAACAGCCACAGGCCTTCGCCGCCGGCGAGGACGATGGCGAGATGGACGAGCGCCGAGGCGGTGAACAAAGCGAGGCCGGCATGGGCGACCCGGCGGGTCCCGATCCGCTCGACGATCCGCGAGTTGAGCCAGGAGGTGAAGGCCATCGGCAGCGCCACCCCGGCGAAGGTCGCCGCGATCAGCTCCGGCCGGCGGAAGACGTCGAAGACGATCTGCTGGATCGAGTTTATGTAGCCCATCAGGCTCGCCATCATCAAGGTGAAGGCGAGGGTGTAGCCGAGCGACTGGCGGTTGCTCAAAGTCTGCCAGGCCCCGTCCCAGATCGTCTTGGGGTCGAGCGGCCGCCGATATTCGGGGTGGAGGGTCTCGGGCAGCCTGACCAGGGTCCAGACCGCCATGATCGCTCCGCCCAGGGCGAGGCCGAAGAAGATGGCGCGCCACGAGGCGACGAGAAGGGTGAGCTGGCCGAAGACCGGCGCCAGCATCGGGATCAGCAGGAAGACGAGGAAGGCCAGCGACATGATCCGGGCCATCCGCGGCCCGTCGAAGCGGTCGCGGACGATCGAGACGACGAGGACCCGGGTCGACGCCGCCGCCCCGCCCTGCGCCATCCGGGCGGCGAGCAGCAGGGTGAAGCTCGGCGCCGCCCAGCAGGTCAGGGCGAAGGCGACATAGAGGATCAGGCTGACGAGGAGCACCGGCTTGCGCCCGAACCGGTCCGAAAGCGGGCCGTAGACGATCTGGGTGAGGCCGAAGCCGAGCACGTAGAGCGAGACGACGAGCTGGCGCTCGTTCTCGCCGGCGACGCCGAGCGCCTCGCCGATCGCCGGAAGCGCCGGGACCATCGCGTCGATGGCGAGCGCGTTCAGCGACATCAGGCCCGCGATCAGGACGACGAACTCGCGAAAGCCCGGGCGGGCGTCGGCAAGGTCGGGGCGGGGCGGCTGGAGCATTCGGATCCTCGGCGGTGGAACGCGCATAGACGATAGGGAGGCGCGAGGGTTCCCGGAAAATGCGCGGGAGATACGGAGGCCAAGCCCCTCTCCCGTCCTTACGGGAGAGGAGGGGCCCACCGCGCAGCGGTGGGAGGTGAGGGTCTTGCTGAGTCCGGTGTACACACCCTCACCTCCCAAGCTTCGCTTGGGGCCCTCCTCTCCCGCGAAAAGCGGGAGAGGAAGATCTAGGCGGTGCCGGCCTCGCCGCCTCGCGCTGGACAAGGCAGGTCCGCCTCTCCACACAGCCCGCGATGGAGACGAAGGCGAGCATCCCGGAATTGCGGCTGATCGGGGCTCCGACCGATCGCCATTCCTCCTTCCTGCGCGGGGCGGCGCAGGCCCCGCCGCTGATCCGCGCCGCGCTGTGGTCCGACCATGGCAACATGACCTCCGAAGGCGGGGTCGAGCTCGGCCTCGACGTCCGTCTCTCCGACTCGGGCGACCTGCCGCTGGCCGAGGCGGACGGCGACGACGCGCTGATCGCGGCGGCCGTCGCCCGGGCCGCGGCCGACGGCGCCGTCCCGCTCGTCCTCGGCGGCGACCATTCGGTGACGCTTCCGGTCATGGAGGCTCTCGCCGCCGCCCGCGGGCCGGTCGACATCCTCCATTTCGACGCCCACCCCGACCTCTATGACGATTTCGGCGGCAATCCCCGCTCCCACGCCTCGCCCTTCGCCCGGATCATGGAGCGCGGGCTGGCGCGCCGGCTCGTCCAGGTCGGTATCCGCACCCTCAACCGCCATTGTCGCGAGCAGGCCGAGCGGTTCGGGGTCGAGATCGTCGAGATGCGCCGCTTCGCTCCGGAAGCCGTGCCCTTGCCGGAGGGGCCGGTCTACATCAGCATCGACATGGACGCGTTCGACCCGGCCTTCGCTCCCGGAGTCTCGCACCACGAGCCCGGCGGCCTCTCGGTCCGCGACGTGCTGGCGGTGCTCGACCGGGTCCGAGCGCCCATCGCCGGCGCCGACATCGTCGAATATAATCCGGTCCGCGACCTCAATGGAGTCACCGCGGTGCTCGCCGCCAAGCTGGTCAAGGAGGTCGCCGCTTTGTGCCACAGGAACAGCCGATGATCGTCGTCCACCATCTCGAGAACAGCCGCTCGCAGCGCATCCTCTGGCTGCTCGAGGAGCTCGGCCTGCCCTATGAGGTGCGCCGCTACGAGCGCGACCGGAAGACGATGCTGGCGCCGCCCGAGCTGCGCCGGGTCCACCCGCTCGGCAAGTCGCCGCTGATCGAGGATGACGGCCGGATCCTCGCCGAGACCGGAGCCATCGTCGAATATCTGGTCGACAAGGCCGACGGCCGGCTCGGCCCGCCGGCGAAGCGGGACGACCGGCTGCGCTACCGCCACTTCCTCCATTATGCCGAAGGCTCGATGATGCCGCCCCTGCTGGCGATGCTGATCGTCCGCCGGCTCGGGCTGCTCGGCCGGCCGGCGCGGGAGCCGGTGCAGAGGATGCTCGACGCGCATCTCGATTGGCTCGAGACCGAGCTCGCCGGCCGCCCCTGGTTCGCCGGCGACGCCTTCACCGCCGCCGACGTCATGATGAGCTTCCCGCTCGAAGCCTCGCGCCATCGCGCCGGCCTCGACGAAGGGCGGCCGAACCTCATCGACTGGCTCGAGCGGATCCATGCCCGGCCGGCCTATGGCGCCGCGCTTCGGAAAGGGGGACCTTATGCCTATGCCTGAGATCGGCCGCCGCGCCTTCGCCTTCGGAGCGCTCGCCGCCGGAGCCGCGCTCGCCGCGAATCCCTCGCTCTCGCTCGCTGCCGCCGACCCGAAGCTGAGGCCGATCACCGACGGGGTCGATCCGATCGGCGCCGCCGAGCGGCTCCAGCGGCTGGAAAAGGCGCGGGCGCTGATGCGCCGGCACGGGCTCGGCTCGATCCTGGTCGAGCCCGGCGCCAGCCTCGACTATTTCACCGGCGTGCAATGGTGGCGGAGCGAGCGGCTGATCGCCGCGCTGATCCCGGTGGAGGGCGCGCCGATCGTCTTCACCCCCTTCTTCGAGGAGCCTTCGGTGCGCGAGAGCCTCGGCATCCCCGCCGAGATCCGCACCTGGGACGAGCATGAGGATCCGCTCCGGCTCGTCGCCGCCGCCCTCCGCGACCTCAAGCTCGCCGGCCGCCCGGTGGGGATCGAGGAGACGGTCCGCTTCTTCGCCGTCGACGGGCTTCGCCGGGCTCTGCCCAAGGCCGAGATCCGGAGCGCCGCGCCGGTCGTCCGAGGCTGCCGGATGATCAAGTCGCCGCACGAGCTTCGGCTGATGCAGAAGGCCGCCGACGTCACCATCGCCGCCTACCGCCACACCTGGCCGCGGGTCGAGAAGGGCATGACCCCCGCCGACATAGCGGCGATGATGAACGGCGCGACCAGCGCGCTCGGCGGGACTCCGGGCTTCGCCCTCATCCTGCTCGGCGAGGCGAGCGCCTATCCGCACGGCAGCGGCAAGCCCCAGCAGGTCAGGGAGGGCGAGGTGGTGCTGATGGATTGCGGCTGCACCGTCCACGGCTACCAGTCGGACATCTCGCGGACCTTCGTCTTCGGCGAGGCGAACGCCGAGCAGCGCAGGGTCTGGGGGCATATGCGCAAGGGCCAGGACATCGCCTTCGCCGCCGCCCGGGTCGGAGCTCCGGCCGGAAGCGTCGACGACTCGGTCCGGCGCTATTACGAGAGCCTCGGCTACGGCCCCGGCTACAAGCTGCCCGGAACCTCGCACCGAACCGGCCACGGAATCGGCCTGGAGGGGCATGAGCCGGTCAATTTCGTCCACGGCGAGACGACCCGGCTCGCCCCCGGAATGTGCTTCTCGAACGAGCCGGGCATCTATCTGCCGGGCAGGTTCGGGATCAGGCTGGAGGACTGCCTCTACATGACCGAGACCGGCCCGCGCTGGTTCTCCGAGCCGCCTCCGTCGATCGACCGGCCGTTCGGCTGAGCTTCCGGTGTCCGCCTGAAGCTCGGAGCAGTCAGCGTGAATCGTCATCCCGGACTTGATCCGGGATCCACCTTCTTCACTCCCTGAATCCCTAAAAAGGTGGATGCCGGATCAAGTCCGGCATGACGAAGTCGGACAAAATCCCAAACCTGCCCCGTTATTTCGGCGCACCGCCGGGCGCCTCTTCGAGCCGCCGAAGCGCCTCCTTCCCCCGGGCGTTGTCGGGATTGAGCTCGAGCGAGCGGCGGTAGGCGGTGATCGCGTCGGCGTTGCGGCCGTTGGCGGCGAGCGCCTCGCCGAGGCTGTCGTAGAAATTGGCCTCTTTCGGGTTGAGCAGGACATTGATCCCGAACGGCTCGAGCGCGAGCGCCGAATGGCCGTTGTGGAGGAGGTCGTAGCCGAGCCGGTTCATCCCGGCCGGCGTGCCGATCCAATGCTCCGGGTCGCCGCGGAGGCGGTTGTAGAGGATGAGCGCCGCCGTCGGCCCGGATTCCAGAAGCGCCTTGCCATATTCCCGGGTCAGCGAGCGTTTGCGCGAGACGGCGAGCGGCTCGGCCCCGTTCAGGAGGTTTACGACGGAGGCGAACTTGGGCCCGAAATCGCCGGTGTCGCCATTGTCGTACATGATTACGAGCTGGCGGCGGTCGAGCCCGCGATAGAGCATCGTCGCGATCCCGCGGTTGAAGCCGGCATGGCCGACGAGCCGGCCCCGGGTCGGATGGTCGCAGACCTCCCAGCCGAGGCCGTAGGAGCAGCGGGCGCCGTAGAGCTGATATTCCGACGGCTCGTCGTAGAGCCGGCCGTCGTTGAGCCGGATCGGCGCATAGGCCTCCTCTTGGGAGGCGCGCGACAGCAGCCGGCCGGCGGCGAGGGCCCGGTCGAAACGAAGCAGGTCGCCAAGCGTCGAGAAGACGTTCTGGTCGCCGAGCGTGCTTCCGAGATTATGACCCTCGTACCGGTAGGGCCGCATCATCTTCTTGTCGGGATAGTCGAGCCGCCGAACGTCCTCGGGCACCGTCCGGTACATGACGGCAAAGGCATGATTGGCCACCGGCTCGCGGTGGCGGCCGATCGCCCTGGTTCCGAGGACGTAGCTCGAGCGCATGCCCGCCGGGCGGAAGATATGGTCGCGGACATAGGCTCCGAAGCGCTTGCCCGAGACCCGCTCCACGATCAGGGCGAGCAACTGATAGTTGATGTTGGAATAGCGGAACTGGTCGCCCGCCGGGAAGCGCGGCGGCTTGCGCCATTCGGCGAGCGCGGGAATCAGGTCGGACGCCGTCACCACATGGTCGGGATCGCGCGCGACGAGCGGCTCGAACAGCTCCAGGTCGGGAAGGCCGCTGGTGTGGCCGAGCAGGTGGCGCAAGGTGATCGCCGGATAGGGGAAGCCGGGGAGATGGCGGGCGACGGGATCGTCGAGCCGGAGCCGGCCGCGGTCGCGGAGCTGGAGGATCGCGGTCGAGGTGATCGGCTTGGCCGCCGAGGCCAGCTGGAAGACGGAATCCCGGTCGAGCGGAGTCGAGGCGGCGAAATCGGCCATTCCGGCCGCCGCCTGGAAGACGATCCGGCCGTCACTGGCGACGATCAGGCCGCCGTTGAGGAACGGATCCTTGTCCGGCGCGGCCGCGATGAGCTCGCCGAGGCGCGCCGCAACCTCGGGCGCCGCCGGCTCCGCCGCCCAGGCCCTGGAGGCGGCGGCGAGCAGGAAGAGCAGGAGCAGGATCGGACGCATGGCCGGCGGTCCGCGGTCCTCAGGTCTCGGGCGGCGGCGGCGGCAGGCCGGAGGGGGCGTGGGGGGGCTCGATGTCGGCCGGCTCGAGCGGATCGAGCTCGCCTTCCCACTTGGCGACGACGACGCTCGCCACCGCGTTGCCGACGACGTTGGTGGCGGAGCGGCCCATGTCGAGGAAATGGTCGACGGCGAGGATCAGAAGCAGGCCCGCCTCGGGGATGTTGAACTGGGCGAGGGTGGCGGTGATCACGACCAGGCTGGCGCGCGGCACCCCGGCGACGCCCTTCGAGGTGATCATCAGGGTCAGCAGCATCAGCACCTGGGTGCCGAGGCTGAGCTCGATGCCATAGGCCTGGGCGACGAAGATCGACGCGAAGGTCATGTACATCATCGAGCCGTCGAGGTTGAACGAATAGCCGAGCGGAAGCACGACGCTGGCGATCCGCGGCGGCACGCCGAACCGGTCGAGCGCCTCCAGGGTGCGCGGGTAGGCGGCTTCGGACGAGGCGGTCGAGAAGGCGAGGACGATCGGATCGCGGATGTAGCGAATGAGGAGCTTCGTTCGGCCGCCGACGATCAGGAAGCAGATTCCGAGCAGAAGCGCCCAGAGGATGACGAGGCCGATGTAGAAGCTGCCCATGAAATAGCCGAAGGTGGTGAGGATGCCGAGGCCGCGTTGGGCGACGGTGGCGGTCACCGCCGCGAACACGGCGACCGGGGCGAAGCGCATGACATAATCGGTGATCTGCAGCATCACCTTGACCAGCGCCTCGGTGGCCCGGACCAGCGGCCTGGCGGGCTCGCCGACGGCGAGGATCGCCACGCCGACGAACAGCGAAAAGACGACGATCTGAAGGATGTCGTTCGAGGCCATCGCCCCGATCATCGATTCGGGGAAGATGTGGGCGATGAACTTGGCGAAGTCGAAGGCGGAGCGGTCGACCCCGACGGTGGCGTCGACCGGAGGCAGCGGCAGGCCGAGGGCGGCGCCGGGCTGGAACAGGGTGACCAGGATCAGGCCGAGGGTCAGCGAGACCAGGCTGGCGCAGACGAACCAGCCGACCGCCTTCACTCCCACCCGCCCGAGCGCGGCGGCGTCACCCATATGGGCGATCCCGACGACCAGGGTCGAGAAGACGAGCGGAGCGATGATCATCTTGATGAGGTGGAGGAAGATGGTCGTCAGGATCGAGATGTAGCCCGCGATCGTCTTCAGCTTCTCCTCGCCCGCGGGCGTTCCGTCGCCGATCGAGACGTTGAGGAGCCAGCCGGCGAGGATTCCGAGCACGAGCCCGGCGATGATGTAATAGGTCAGGCGTTTGGCCACCGGGCGCTCCCTCGCTTGGACTGCGCGCCTAGGAAGCCGGTTGTTGAGCGCGGGTCAAGCGCCAGACCGTCATCCCGGACTTGATCCGGGATCCAGGAACACGGACCCATCCGGACAAGGCGGTGTTCATGGATCCCGGCCTTCGCCGGGATGACGAGGCGAGA
>DASQJV010000088.1:0-2737 GCA_035630855.1 Allosphingosinicella sp.
AATAGGCGCCGAGTCGGAGCATCCGGGGCTCCGGCGGTCTCCACCATCCGGTTCAGCATCGGCCCGAACTCGGTCAGCGAGAGCTGGTAGGCGGCGCCGAAGGTCCGGCTCTCCGGCCTCAGCATGGCCGAGAGCATCAGCCGCTTGCGGTGGAAGTCGTAGGCCTGGCTGGTCGGCTCGACCAGCTCGGGCGGGACGACCCTTGTGTCGATTCCGAACCCTTCCCTGAGCCGCCGCTTCAGCGCCTCGAAGATTCCGGTCGGATCGCCGAGCGCCCCGGCCAGCGTCTCCGCCGCTTCCTCGATATAAGCGAAATGGTTGCGCTGCGCCTGGATATGGTCGCGCACCCAGGCCTCGGGCGTGACCAGCGAGGTCTCGTCGGGGACCGCTCCGGCGGGATTCTGGCGCCGCTCGACCAGGGCGGCGTAGAGCCTCGAGATGGCGTCGGCGACCGACGGCGCGTTGTCGGCCACCTCGAGCAATTCGTAGCGCGGTATGCCGATGTCGGCGAACATCGGATCGGCGAAGATCTCGCCGAGCTGGTCGATCCCGGTCCCGTCGGGGCCTTCCGCGGCGAAAGCGCGCAGATCGACGTCATAGACCTCGGCGAGCCGGAGCAGCACCTGGGCGGTCACAGGCCGCTGGTTGCGCTCGAGATGGTTGAGATAGGAAGGCGAGACCGAGATTTCGGCGGCCATCGCGGTCTGGTTGAGCCCGAGCTCGCGGCGAAGTCGCCTGAGACGACCGCCGAGATAGAGCTTTCGTTCGGGCCCGGGCATGAAAGAGAGTTGTCACAACTTTACGGATGTCGCAAGTCGCATCGTGACAACGCGACCCTTTTCGCCGCGCCTGGGCGACCGCTTTACGCTTTCATGGTGAAGCGATTCCTCCACAATCGAGGCGAAAATGAGCGATTTCTCAACTATCCTGTCCTTTCCTCCACATCGCTTCACCGGCATTCACCGCCCTTATTCCCCCGAGGAGGTGCTGAGGCTCCGCGGCTCGGTTCCGATCGAGCACAGCCTCGCCCGACGAGGCGCCAACCGCTTGTGGGAGCTGCTCGCCACCGAAGATTATATCAACGCCCTCGGCGCGGTCACCGGCAACCAGGCGATGCAGATGGTCCGAGCCGGCCTCAAGGCCGTCTACCTCTCCGGCTGGCAGGTCGCGGCCGATTCCAACACCGCCGGCGCCATGTATCCCGACCAGTCGCTCTACCCGGCCAATGCCGGTCCGGAATTATGCCGCAGAATCAACAGGACGCTTCAGCGCGCCGACCAGGTGGAGCATAGCGAGGGCGGCGCGACCCGCGACTGGCTGGTCCCGATCGTCGCCGACGCCGAGGCCGGCTTCGGCGGGCCCTTGAACTGCTTCGAGATCATGAAGGCCTATATCGAGGCCGGCGCCGCGGCGGTCCATTTCGAGGACCAGCTCGCCTCCGAGAAGAAGTGCGGCCACCTCGGCGGCAAGGTGCTGATCCCGACCCGGGCCCATATCCGCAACCTCGTCTCCGCCCGGCTCGCCGCCGACGTCTGCGGGGTGCCGACCCTGGTCGTCGCCCGCACCGACGCCGAGAGCGCCAGGCTGATCACCTCCGACGTCGACGAGCGCGACGGCGAATGGCTGACCGGCGAGCGCACCCCCGAAGGCTTCTTCCGGCTCCGCGAGGGCACCGGGGTCGACCATTGCATCAGGCGCGGCCTCGCCTTCGCGCCTTATGCCGACCTCATCTGGTGGGAGACGAGCAACCCCAATCTCGACGACGCCCGCCGCTTCGCCGAGGCGATCCGCCGCGAATATCCCGGCAAGCTGCTGGCCTATAATTGCTCGCCGAGCTTCAACTGGGAGTCCAGGCTCGACAAGGACACGATCGCCAGGTTCCAGCGCGAGCTCGGGGCGATGGGCTACAAGTTCCAGTTCGTCACCCTGGCCGGCTTCCACAGCCTCAACCATTCGATGTTCGAGCTGGCGAGCGGCTATCGGGACCGCGGCATGGCCGCTTATTCCGAGCTCCAGCAGGCCGAGTTCGCGAGCGAGGCCGCCGGCTACACCGCGACCCGCCACCAGCGCGAGGTCGGCACCGGCTATTTCGACCTGATCGCCCAGACCGTCTCGGGGGGCGATTCCTCGACCGTCGCGCTCGCCGAATCGACCGAGGCCGACCAGTTCATCACCGCCGTCGCGGCGGAGTGAGGAGACCCGACATGACGAAAAGATTCTGGGTGATCGGGGGTGAATATGAAGGCCCGGATTTCCGCGCCCTGATCCCCGGCACGGAGACGATGTCCGGACCGTATGACGACGAGCGCAGGGCGAAGACGGAATGGACCCGCCTCTCCTGCTGCCCGGAGAAGAGCGGCTGCGCGACGGTCCGCTATTCGATCGCCGCGGAGAGGTTGCACTGAGCAAAGAGAAAGGCGCGGCCGGGTCTGCCCCGCCGCGCCCTTCCTTTATCTCAGCCGCCGAGGACTCAGGCGGTCGCCTGGCTCTCCTGAGCCGGCAGAGCGCCGCGGGCCTGGGCGACGATGCCCTTGAAGGCCTCGCCCTCGTGCATCGCGATGTCGGCGAGGACCTTGCGGTCGAGGTCGACTCCGGCGAGCTTGAGGCCGTGCATGAACTGGCCGTAGGTCAGGCCTTCCTGGCGGACGGCGGCGTTGATGCGCTGGATCCAGAGCGCCCGGAACGAGCGCTTCTTCACCTTGCGGTCGCGATAGGCGTACTGGCCGGCCTTCTCGAC
>DASQJV010000089.1:0-3574 GCA_035630855.1 Allosphingosinicella sp.
CCACGGCAGGGTCGCGAGGATCCGGCGATTGTCGGCGACGAGCGCATCCGGGTCGCCCGCCCGCCGCGGCTCGAGCCGCCGCTCGATTCGCCTGTTGGTGACCCGGTCGACCGCGTCGAGCACCTCGAGCACCGAGAATCCGCGGCCGTAACCGCAATTCATGATGTGGCTGGTGGTCGGGTCCTCGACCAGCTTGTCGAGCGCATCGACATGGGCCGCGGCGAGGTCGCTGACATGGATATAGTCGCGGACCCCGGTGCCGTCGGGCGTGTCGTAATCGGTGCCGTAGACCGAGACCGCCTGCCGCTTGCCGGTCGCAGCCTCCACCGCGACCTTGATCAGGTGGGTGGCCCCCGCGGTCGACTGGCCCGAGCGGCCCTGGGGATCGGCCCCGGCGACGTTGAAGTAGCGGAGCGCGCAGAAGTTGAGCGGGTGGGCGTGAGCCGTGTCGGCAAGCATCCGCTCGGTCATCAGCTTCGACCAGCCATAGGGATTGATCGGCTGGGTCCGGCCGCTCTCGACCACCGGCACCTGCTCGGGAATGCCGTAGGTCGCCGCGGTCGAGGAGAAGATGAAGTGGCGCACCCCTCCCTTCACCGCGCTCTCGATCAGCGAGCGGCTCTTCACCGTGTTGTTCTCATAATATTTGAGCGGCTTCTCGACCGATTCGGGGACCACGATCGAGCCCGCGAAATGGACGATGGCGCCGATCCCGTGCTCCTCGATCAGCCGGCCGACCAGCGCCTGGTCGCCGACGTCGCCTTCGACGAACGCCGCCGAATCCGGCACCGCCCAGCGGAAGCCGGTGGTGAGGTTGTCGATCACGACCACCTTCCAGCCCGAGTCGAGCAGCGCCAGGACGGCGTGGCTGCCGATATAGCCGGCGCCGCCGGTCACCAGCACGGTGGGCTTGTTCATCTAACCTCTTTCCTAACGGAACCCGAATGCGGCAAGAGCGCTGAGGATCGTTACAGCGCCCACACGAACGCGCGGGCTAGACCAAGAGGTGCCGGGATGAAAACAGCTTTTCTGCGCAGCGCCCCCCTCCTGCTGGCGGCGGCGCTCGCCGCCTGCGCCGGCGGCGGCAACAAGGAAAGGCCGGCGGCCGGCGGAGTCGACGTCGCCCGCTTCCACCTCGGCGAGCCCGTCGCCCGGGCGCAGATAGCCATCGAGCCGTTCGACAAGGCCGACGGCAACAGGCCCGAATTCCCGGCCTATGCCGCGGCGGTCGGCCGCCAGCTGGCCAGGCTCGGCTGGACGGTGGTGCCGACGACGGCCGGATCCGAGCAGATCGCCCTCATCGACCTCGAGCAGGGCAGCCGCGAGGCGGTCGCGGCGCTGACCGCCGCGCGAATCGGCCGCGGAGTCTCCGCGACCGTCCCGGCCGGAGCCTCGGCCAACGTCACCGCCACCCTGCTGGAGGTGGCCATCCGGCGCCGCTCGGACGGCACCGTCTTCTGGGAAGGCCGGGCGGTCGACGAGGCCCGCACCGGAAGCTCCGGTGCAGCCCGGACCGCCGCCGTCGAGCGGCTCGCGACCGCCCTGTTTCGGGACTTCCCCGGGGAGTCGGGCCGCACTATCAGGGTTCGATGACCTTATCCGTTACCAGCCCCTTCGATGGCGGCAACATTCGCACGGTCGCCATCCAGGGCAACCGAATCGACCTCGAAATCGTCAAGGACCACGCTTCCGACTTCTACCAATGGTTCTACTTCCGGCTGACCGGCGGCTCCGGCCAGCCGGTCGAGCTGCGCATCCTCAACTGCGCCGGCGCCGCTTACCCGCTCGGCTGGCAGAATTACCGCGCCTGCATGTCGCTCGACCGCGAGGATTGGGAGCGGGTCGACACAAGCTATGACGGCGGAATCCTGACGATCAGAGTCACGCCGCCGTCGAACAGCGTCTGGTTCGCCTATTTCGCGCCCTACACGATGGAGCGGCACCACGATCTCGTCGCCTCCGTCGCCGGCCATCCCGCGGTCGAGCACCGCTCGCTCGGCCGGACCCTCGACGGGCAGGAGATGGACTATTTCCGGATCGGCGACGGCCCCCTGCAGGTCTGGCTCTACGCCCGCCAGCATCCGGGCGAGACGATGGCGGAATGGTGGATGGAAGGCGCGCTCGAGCGGCTCCTCGACGAGGCCGATCCGGTCGCCCGGCGGCTGCTCCGCAAGGCGACCTTCCACATCGTCCCCAACATGAACCCGGACGGGTCGCGCCGAGGCCACCTTCGCACCAACGCCGTCGGAACCAACCTCAACCGCGAATGGCACGATCCGACCCCGGAGCGCAGCCCGGAAGTGCTTTGCGTCAGGAACGAGATGGACCGGACCGGGGTCGATTTCGCGATGGACGTCCATGGCGACGAGGCGATCCCGGCCAATTTCCTCGCCGGCTTCGAGGGCATTCCGAGCTGGACCGAGCGCCAGGGCGGGCTGTTCGAGCGGTTCAGCGAGGAGCTGGTCCGCTTCTCCCCCGATTTCCAGACCCGCAAGGGCTATGAGGTGGCGAAGCCGGGCGAGGCGAACATGTCGATGTCGACCTCCCAGCTCGCCGAACGCTTCGGAGCGGTCTCGATGACCCTGGAGATGCCGTTCAAGGACAATGAGGACTTGCCCGACCCGAAGCGGGGCTGGTCGCCGGAGAGAAGCGCACTCCTCGCCCGCGCCTGCCTCGACGCGCTCCACGCCATCGTCGACGAGCTTCCGGCGAAGAAGCGCTAGCACCGTGCTCGTCATGCCGGACTTGATCCGGCATCCACCTTCTGTTTGGGCGAAGGCCGCTCAGGAAGATGGATCCCGGATCAAGTCCGGGATGACGGTCAACTGAAACCGAGATGACAAGACCAATGCCCACCCTCGTCCTCATCCGCCACGGCCAGTCGGCCTGGAATCTCGAGAATCGGTTCACCGGCTGGTGGGATGTCGACATCACCGAGAAGGGCGCCGAGGAGGCCCGGCTCGCCGGCGAGCTGATGGCGGCGAAGGGGCTCGACTTCGACCTCTGCTTCACCAGCCTCCAGACCCGAGCGATCAAGACCCTCAACCTCGCGCTCGAGGCGATGGGACGGCTGTGGCTTCCGGTCGAGAAGGACTGGCGCCTCAACGAGCGCCATTATGGCGGGCTGACCGGGCTCGACAAGGCGGAGACGGCGGCGAAGCATGGCGACGAGCAGGTGCGCATCTGGCGCCGCTCGTTCGACATCCCGCCGCCGCCGATGGAGCCGGACAGCCCCTACGACCTCGCCTCGGACCGGCGTTACGCGGGGATAAAAGTGCCGCGCACGGAGAGCCTCAAGGACACGATCGCCCGGGTATTGCCTTATTGGGAGGGCCGGATCGCGCCGGCGCTCCGCGACGGGCGGCGGGTGCTGATCTCGGCCCACGGCAACAGCCTGCGGGCGCTGGTCAAGCATCTGTCGAACATCCCCGACGACGAGATCACCGGCCTGGAGATCCCGACCGGCCAGCCGATCGTCTACGAGCTGGACGACGCGCTGGCGGCGACGGACCGCTATTATCTGAGCGAGCGGTAATTCCCCTCTCCCTGCAGGGGAGAGGGAGGGGCCCGCCGC
>DASQJV010000090.1:0-2253 GCA_035630855.1 Allosphingosinicella sp.
ATGCCGGGCTCGACCCGGCATCCATGAACACGGTCCTTGAAAGCGACTTGCCGCCGTGTTCATGGACCCCGGATCAAGTCCGGGGTGACGGCTTATGAGCGACTTATCGACCCACCATTTCACCGCCTCCGACGGCGCCGAGCTGGCCTGGCACGAGACGGGCGAGGGCAAAGCGGTCGTGCTCCTCCACGGCCTCTTCTCCAGCGCCGACATGAACTGGATCCGCTTCGGCCATGCCGCCGAGATCGCGTCGCGCGGCTTCCGGGTGATCATGCCGGACCTTCGCGCCCACGGCGACAGCGCCGCGCCGCACGACGAGGCCTCCTATCCGCCGGACGTGCTCGCCCGCGACGGGATGGAGCTGATCGCGCACCTCGGCCTCGCCGATTACGACCTCGGCGGCTATTCGCTCGGCGCCCGCACCTCGGCGCGGATGGCGATAAAAGGCGCCCGGCCGCGGCGGCTGGCGATCGCCGGGATGGGCCTTCGGGGAATGCTCGAGACCGGGCGCCGCTCCGCCCATTTCCGCAAGGTGCTGACCGGGATGGGAACGCACGAGCGCGGCTCCGACGAATGGATGGCCGAGGCCTTCCTCAAGACCACCGGCGGCGACCCGGAGGCGCTCCTGCCGCTGCTCGAAAGCTTCGTCGATTCGACCGAAGACGAGCTGCGCACGATCGCCATGCCCACCCTGGTCTTGTCGGGCGCCGAGGACCAGGATAACGGCCCCGCCGAAGAGCTCGCCGAGCTGCTTCCCGACGCCCGCTTCGTCGAGGTCCCCGGCAACCACATGAACGCTGTGACGAAGCCCGATCTCGGCCGGGCGATCGCCGATTTCCTTGCCGCTTGACCCCCCCAAAGGCGAGGCGCAATAGCCGCGCAAAACAGACCAGAAACGAGGGATGACCAAGCATGAAAGCCACCGTCTCGATCCTAGCGCTCGCAATCTGCCTCTCGGCCTGCGCCACGACCTCCGCGAACGACGACGCCGTCGGCGATGCCGTCGCCCAATCCGCCGAGGAGACAGCCGATCGCCTCGAGGCCGAGGCCAATGTCTCCGAGCCGACCCTCGAAGAGGCCCGCGCCTTCGTCGCCCGGGCCGAGAAGGAGCTGTCCGAGTTCGCGATCATCAACAGCCGCGCGCAATGGGTCAACGCCACCTACATCACCGACGACACCGACGCCCTCGCCGCCCATTTCGGGACGATCGGCACCGAGATGTCGGTGCGCTTCGCCAACGAGGCGGCCAAATATGCGAACGTCCAGGGCCTGGACTACGACACCAAGCGCAAGCTCGACATATTGAGGAGCGCTCTGGTCCTTCCGGCCCCGACCACGCCCGGAGCCGCGGCCGAGCTGAACACCATCGCCACGCGCCTGAGCTCGACCTACGGCAAGGGCAGGGGCACCCTCGACGGCAAGCCGATGACCGGCAACGACCTCGAGGAGAAGATGGGCACGGTCCGCAACCCCGCCCAGCTCCAGGAGATGTGGACCAGCTGGCACACCAATGTCGGCCGCCCGATGCGCGCCGATTATGCGCGGCTGACCGAGATCGCCAATGAGGGCGCCAAGGAGCTGGGCTTCAGCGACACCGGAGCGATGTGGCGCTCGCGATACGACATGCCGCCCGACGAGTTCGCGGCGATGACCGATCGGCTGTGGAACGAGGTGAAGCCGCTCTACGACGAGCTCCATTGCTACACTCGTGCCAAGCTGAACGACAAATATGGCGACCAGGTCCAGCCCGACAGCGGTCCGATCCGGGCCGACCTGCTGGGCAACATGTGGGCCCAGGAATGGGGCAATATCTACGACGTCGTCGCTCCCAGGGGCGCCGGCGACGTCGGCTACGACCTCACCGACCTCCTCGTCCGGGCCAAATACACGCCCGAGAAGATCGTCCGCACCGGCGAGGGCTTCTTCACCTCGCTCGGCTTCGCGCCGCTTCCGCAGACCTTCTGGAAGAACTCGATGATCACCGCCCCGAGGGACCGCGAGGTGATCTGCCACGCCTCCGCCTGGGACGTCGACAATGTCGAGGATTTGCGCATCAAGATGTGCACCAAGGTCAATGCCGACGACTTCGTCACCGTCCACCACGAGCTCGGCCACAATTTCTACCAGCGCGCCTACAACAAGCAGCCCCTGCTCTATCTCGACAGCGCCAACGATGGCTTCCACGAGGCGATCGGCGACGCCATCGCGCTCTCGGTGACGCCCGAATATCTGGTCCAGATCGGCCTTCTGCCG
>DASQJV010000091.1:0-2844 GCA_035630855.1 Allosphingosinicella sp.
TGGTCGGCAATGCGGAGAAATTCGACCTCCCGTCATACCGGCGGAAGCCGGTATCTCGTGGAGAAGGGACCGAGACTCTCCTCGCTGAGGTCCCGGCTTTCGCCGGGATGACGGTCTCCGACATCTTCGCCGTCCGCGAGACCGCGCCCCACCTGCTCGCCGGCTTCGCCGAGCGCGCCCGGGCCTTCGTCGAGGTGCAGAACGGCTGCGACCATCGCTGCACCTTCTGCATCATCCCCTACGGTCGCGGGAACAGCCGGAGCGTTCCGGCGGGGCTGGTGGTGGAGCGGGTGAAGGCGCTGGCCGGCGAGGGCTTCCGGGAGATCGTGCTGACCGGAGTCGACGTCACCAGCTACGGGCCGGACCTGCCGGGAGCGCCGACCCTCGGGATGCTGGTCGAGCGAATCCTCCGTCACGTGCCGGAGCTGCCCCGGCTCCGCCTGTCGTCGCTCGACTGCATCGAGATCGACGAGAGGCTGGAGGAGGTCATCGCGGGCGAGCCGCGGTTCATGCCGCATCTGCATATGAGCTTCCAGGCCGGCGACGACATGATCCTCAAGCGGATGAAGCGTCGGCACAGCCGGGCGCAGGCGGTGGCGACGGTGGCGCGGCTCAAGTCGACGCGGCCGGAGCTGGCGATCGGCGCCGACCTCATCGCCGGCTTTCCGACCGAGACCGACTCGATGCACGAGAACAGCCTCCGCCTCGTCGACGAATGCGACATCGTCATGGGCCATATCTTCCCCTTCTCGCCCAAGCGCGGGACCCCGGCGGCGCTCATGCCGGCGGTGGCGCCGGCGGTGGTGAAGGAAAGGGCGCGGAGGCTGAGGGAGGCCTGCGCGCGGCGCAGGACGGCGTGGCTGGCGGGGATGGTCGGGGCGGTGCAGCGGGTGCTGGTCGAGAAGGACGGCCGCGGCCACGCCGAGAATTTCGCGCCGGTCCACCTCCGTCATCCTCGCGAAAGCGGAGATCCAGCGGGCGTCGGTGGAAGTCTCGGAGGCAGCCTGGATTCCCGCTTTCGCGGGAATGACGGGGAGGTGGTCGAAACCCTTATCACCCACGTCGAAAACGGCGCCCTCGCCGGAATCCCTGCATGAGCGAGGCGACCTGGCTCGACCGGCTGCAGTCCGGCTTCAGGAAGACTTCGGAGCGGCTCGGCGACAATCTCACCGGGCTGTTCACCAAGGCCGCGCTCGACGAGGAGACGCTCGACGAGATCGAGGAGGCCCTGATCGCGTCCGACCTCGGCCCGGCGACCGCCGCGAGGATCCGCTCCCGCCTCGCCGGGGAGCGGTTCGAGCGGGGCCTTTCCGAATATGCGGTTCGCGAGATCATGGCCGAGGAGGTGGAGAAAATCCTCGCTCCGGTCGCGGTGCCGCTGCAGATCGACGCCTTCCCGAGGCCTCAGGTGATCCTGGTCGTCGGGGTCAACGGATCGGGCAAGACGACGACCATCGCCAAGCTCGGCCATCTCCTGCTCGAGCAGGATTACGGCGTCCTCTTCGCCGCCGGCGACACCTTCCGCGCCGCGGCGATCGAGCAGCTCAAGGTCTGGGCCGAGCGGATCGGGGTCCCGGTCATCGCCGGTCCCGAGGGCGGCGACAGCTCGGCGATCGTCTTCGACGGGGTCAAGAAGGGCACCGCCGAGGGCATCGACACCCTGATCGTCGATACCGCCGGCCGGCTCCAGAACAAGAAGGTCCTGATGGACGAGCTCGCCAAGATCCGGCGCGTGCTCGGACGCCTCAACCCGGAAGCGCCGCATAACGTGCTGCTGGTCCTCGACGCGACCACCGGCCAGAACGCCTTGAGCCAGATCGAGGTGTTCAGGGAGGTGGCCGGAGTGACCGGCCTCGTCATGACCAAGCTCGACGGGACCGCGCGCGGCGGCGTATTGGTCGCGGCGGCGGAGCGCTTCGGGCTTCCGATCCACGCGATCGGGATCGGCGAGGGGATCAACGACCTGCGGCCGTTCGACGCGCGCGAGACGGCTCGGGCGATCGCGGGACTGGGAAGAGAGTGAGCGTGACGGCTGAAAAGAGAGAACCCTCGGTCGCGGGCCGGCTGCTGATCGACCTCGGGCCCCTGCTCGTCTTCTTCCTGGTCAATTTCCTGGCGCCGGTCCCGGACATGCTCAAGATCTTCTACGCGACCGGGGCCTTCATGGCCGCGATGATCGTCGCAATGATGGTCTCCTATCTGCGCTACCACCATATCTCGCCCCTGCTCTGGTTCTCGGGGATCATGGTGGTGATCCTGGGCGGGATCACGATCTGGCTTCACAACGATACCTTCATCAAGATGAAGCCGACCGTCTATTACGTCTTCGTCGCGAGCCTGCTCGGCTTCGGCCTCGCCACCCGCCGAAACCTCCTGAAGATGGTGCTGGGAGCGGCCTATCCGGGGCTGTCGGAGCGCGGCTGGCAGCTCCTCACCCGCAACTGGGCGATCTTCTTCCTGGTCATGGCGGCGGTCAACGAGGCGGTGTGGCGCAACTTCGACACCAGCTTCTGGATCGGCTTCAAATTGTGGGGGTTCCTCCCCGCCACCTTCCTGTTCGCGATTCTCAACGTGCCGATGCTGATGAAGCACGGGATGCAGCTCGAGAAGGGCGAGGACGAGCCGCCGGTGCCGCCGGTCCAATGAGGAGCTCGCCGTCCCCTTTTCGTCATTCCGGGCGTGACCCGGAATCCATGAACACCGCCCTCGCAGGGCTGGTCGCGGCCGTGTTCATGGATTCCGGCCTTCGCCGGAATGGCGGGGAGTGAGCGCCTTGCCTGACGCCCCTGCCCTCCCCGTCGTCTCGGTCCGCAACCTGTCGAAGCGCTACCAGGGCGGGCACGA
>DASQJV010000092.1:0-2269 GCA_035630855.1 Allosphingosinicella sp.
CGGAGGAGCTGCTCGGCTGGGACTTCCGCCACTTCATACTCCAGCCGCTGGACGGGCCGGAGCGGGAGGAGTCGACGGCGGCGGCGGTCGACTATGTGATGACCCATCCGAGCTGGCGTCTCGGCCTCCAGACCCACAAGCTGATCGGACTGCCGTAGAAATTCCTCCCCGACAAATGTCGGGGAGGATTATAATGCTACTTCGCCGTTCCCCCGCAGGGCCGGCGAAGGATGCCCTTCTTGTTGTAGCATTCGGCGGCCAGCGGCGGCAGGTCCTTCAATCGGATCTGGTAGGGCCGGTAGGCGGGCCTCGGGTCGTAGGCGGGAACGAGGGCGTTCCTCAGCTCCCGCATCCGCGCCTGGGCGACTTCGATCAGGCTTCCCTTCGGCGTCGCCAGCGCCGTCTTGGTGATGTTGGTCGCGGTCTGGCAGAAGATCATCTGGGCCTGCAGGGTCGACCAGTTGTTGTAGGTGATCGTCGAATAATCGTCGAACGCCTTCTGGCCCTTCGCGCCGAGGGTCCGCTTGTAGTAATTGTTGAGCGTGGTGTAGGCGGCGGCGAGCTCGACGCTGTGGTGGGCGAGCAGGCCGTTATAATTGGGGACGGCGCGCAGATAGTCCGAGAACTGGCATTGGAGCGCGGCGACGTTCAGGCCGGCGCGCAGGTTCCAGAGCAGGTTGGCGCGATGCTCGGCGGCGGTTGCGCCGGTGAGGGGAAGGCCGACCAGGGGGTCGTTCGGCTCGATCAGGGCGGAGCGCAAATTGGGCTGGCTTATATAGAGCTGCGCCGGCGCGGGCGCGGCCGCCAGCGCTGCCGCAACGACGGTGGCGGCGATGCAGCCGTGCTTCATCCTGAAGGCCATTAGGGTCCCCTCGAGCGCTGGACACGCTGGCTTCATGCTTAGCAGGGGACGCCTCGCAATAAAGCTTCACGCGCCGTGCCCGTCGTACGTGCGGCACGGCTCGTCATACCTAAGCGGCTGGCTCCGAATTGAAAAGGCGCCCGATAAGAAAAGGGCCGCCCGGTCGCCCGGACGGCCCTTTCCCGACTGAAAGCCGACGTCGATTACATTCCGGTGGTGTTGCCCGTGCCGGTGTTCGTCGTCGTGGTGTCGGTGGTGGTGGTGTTGGTCGTGACGTTGGTCGTGGTCGTCGCGTTCATGTCCGCGGCGGTGCCGAGGCCGTTGCTGTCGGTGGCGTTGCCGAGCGCGTCGACGCCGGCGACGTCGCCGGTGTTCATCAGGGTGTCGTCCTGAAAGTTCGCCGCGGTGTTGTTGACCGCCGCATCCTCGCCACCGCCGCAGGCCGCGACGAGCAGGGCCGCGCCGGCAACCATCGAACCGGTCATCACTTTCGAAAGAAGGTCACGCATTTAGAAACTCCCTAGGTTGGACGATTTGGTCGGGTTGGCCCCTTTTTTGCCAAATCGGTTTTGCACAATAAACGGAATGGATAGTGCTCTCAAGCCTTACTCGCGTCCCCCCTCCAGGGAGCGCAGGAACCCCAAGAGCCCTTCTCTGAGCGCCAGGTCGAAACGGTCGAGCCCGACGGGCGCGCCCATCTCGGCGAGGCTGGTCACTGGGAAGTCGGCAATACCGCACGGCACTATGCCTGAGAAGTGGGAAAGTTGGGGCCCGATATTGACCGAGAAGCCGTGATAGCTGACCCAGCGCCTGACCCTGACCCCGATCGCCCCGACCTTGGCCTCGCCCCTCGGCCCGTCCGCCCAGATCCCGATCCGCCCCTCCGCCCGCCGAGCCTCGACCCCGAGCCTCGCCAGGGTCGCGATCACCCAGCCCTCGAGCGAATGGACGAAGCCGCGCACGTCCCGCCCGCGCCGGTCGAGGTCGAGAAGCACGTAGCCGACCCTCTGCCCCGGCCCGTGATAGGTATAGCGCCCGCCCCGCCCGGCGGCGAAGACCGGAAAGCCCTGCGGGTTGAACAGCTCGGCCGGATCGGCGCTGGTCCCGGCGGTGTAGAGCGGCGGATGCTCGAGCAGCCAGACGAGCTCCGAAGCCTCGCCGGCCCGGATCGCGGCGGCGCGCGCCTCCATCCCGGCCAGCGCCTCGGGATAGGGCGTCAGGCCCGGCGAGACCCGCCATTCGATGTCGTTCGCAGCCACGGCGAACCTCCTCGCGCCCTCGCCGCCGCGGCGCAAGCCTTGCTTGTAAGCCGCGCCGCGCCGGGGCTATGCTCGGGTTCGACGAGAGGGCCCGCCCGCATGACGATTTCCTACAGCGCCGTCTGGGACGATACGATCGCCCTCACCC
>DASQJV010000093.1:0-4669 GCA_035630855.1 Allosphingosinicella sp.
CTCCCAGTCGAGGATCCGGCTGAACGTCTCCGAGCCGATGACGAGCGCATAGTCCGCCATCCCGCCCTTCAGCATGTTGTCGGCGACCGACAAAGCGTAGAGGAAGCCGGTGCAGACGGCGGCGACGTCGAAGGCGATGCAGTCGTTTATGCCGAGCGCGGTCTGGACCCGGGTCGCGCTCGCCGGGAAGGTCTGGTCGGGAGTCGCGGTGGCGAGGACGATCAGCCCGACCTTCGAGGCCGGCACCCCTGCGGCGTCGAGGGCCTTGCGGGCGGCTTCGGTCGCCAGAGTCGCGGTGGTCTCGCCGTCCCCGGCGATGTGCCTGGCCTCGATCCCGGTGCGCTCGACGATCCATTGATGGGTGGTGTCGACCCGCTCGGCGAGCTCGGCGTTGGTGACCCGGCGCGGCGGCAGCGCCGAGCCGGTGCCGAGGATGATCGAGCGGCGGCTCATTTGGCGGCCATCTCCGCGCGATGCCGGGCGATATTGTCGAGATCCTCGATGATCTTGCGGGTGAGGTCCTCGCGGACCATGCGCGCGGCGACCCGGATCGCGTTGGCGACGCCCTTCTCGGTGGCGCTGCCGTGGCTCTTCACGACGAGGCCGTTCAGGCCGAGGAAGACGGCGCCATTATGGTTGTTGGGGTCGAGATGATGCTTGAGGAGCTCGGTCGCCGGCCTCGAGATCAAGAAGCCGATCTTGGAGCGGACCGAGCTCTGGAAGGCGCGGCGAAGCAGGTCGGTGACGAAGCGGGCGGTGCCCTCGAGCGACTTGAGCGCGATATTGCCGGAGAAGCCGTCGGTCACGACCACGTCGACGTCGCCGCGGGACAATTTGTCGCCCTCGATGAAGCCCTCGAAGCGCATTCCGAGATAATCCGCGTCGCGGAGGATGGCGGCGGCCTCCTTGAGGTCGTCGGTTCCTTTCAGCTCCTCGGTGCCGATGTTGAGGAGTTGAACGCGCGGCTTTGGAAGCTCGAGCACCACCCGAGCGTAGGCGGCGCCCATCACGGCGAACTGGACGAGGTTCCTCGGGTCGCACTCGGTGTTGGCGCCGAGGTCGAGCATGACGAGGTCGTTCTCGCCGAGCGTCGGCAGAAGCGCGGCGAGAGCCGGCCGGTCGATCCCGGGCATCGTCCTCAGCGCCAGCTTCGACATCGCCATCAGAGCGCCGGTATTGCCGCCCGACACCGCCGCCTGGGCGTCGCCCGACTTCACGGCGGCGATGGCGAGGCCCATCGAGGTGGTCTTGGAGCGGCGGATCGCCTGGCTCGGCTTGTCCTCGGCGGTGATGACGTCGGGCGCGTGGACGATGTCGCACACCGCCCCGAGGCCGTCATGCTTGGCGAGCTCGGCCGCGAGCGTCGGCTCGTCTCCGAAGAGGATGAAGGAGAGGTCCTGGCGGCGACGGCGGGCGCGCTCGGCGCCGGCCAGCATCACCTCGGGCCCGACATCGCCGCCCATCGCGTCGACTGCGATCCGCGGCCCGCTGCCCACCTATGCCGTCTCCCGTAAGCCGTCGGCCGCCGGCTTACGCCTCGACCGGCCGGATTTCACGCCCGTTATAATGTCCGCAGGCCTTGCAGAGATTGTGCGGCAGGTGAAGCTCGCCGCAATTCTTGCATTCCTGATAGTTGGCCGGCTTCAGCGCGTGATGGCTGCGGCGCATGTTGCGCTTCGACGGCGTTGTTTTTCTCTTGGGGACGGCCATCCTGGCACCTGTTCCAAATTGAAGGGTCGTTGATGTGGCGAGCACATTGCCAAGGGTCAACGGCTGGAGGGGCCGCTGGCCGTGCGGCCGGGGTGCGCGCGTGAGCGGTGCCGCCTATAGCGGATTTCGCCGCGGTTGCAAGCGCGCCCGCCGCGTGCGACTCCGAAGGCAAGACACGGGGAGGACGCCATGATTCTGCCGATCACGCTCACCATCGCCGGAGCCGCGGCCTTGCTCAACATCTGGCTCGCCCGCCGCGTCGGCCAGATGCGCCTCGCCCACAAGGTCTCGATCGGCGACGGCGGCAACGAGGCGCTGATCGCCCGGATGCGCGCCCAGGCCAATTTCATCGAATATACGCCCTTCGTCCTGATCCTGATCGGGCTCATCGAGCTGGCCGAAGGCTCGAGGCTGTGGCTGTGGATCGTCGGGGTCGCCTACATCCTCGCCCGAATCGCCCACGGCTTCGGGATGGACCGGCCCCGCCCCGATCCGCTCAGGCTGCGGATGATCGGGATCGTCGGCACCGCCCTCATCCTGTTCGGCCTCGCCCTCTACGCGATCGTCCTGCCCTATATCCACCGCGAGCCGGCGCGGGTCACCTATGCCGAGGCGGCCTATTCCTCGCCGGGAGGCACGAAGGCGAGCTGAGCGAGGCGCCAGCTGCGCTCCGGATCGCCGGGCCACAGCGCCTTCAAATCCTGCCGCGGGTCGGGATCGACTCCCCGCACTTCGGCGTGGATGTAGCGGCCGGTCTCGCGCAGCCGGATCCCGGCGCCGGGATAGCGGGCCTCGAGCCTGGCGACCAGCAGCTGCGCTTCGGGGTCGACCCGGGTGCTGCCGAGCTCGCGCGGGACCCCGTCGGCGAGCTCGGCGGTGGCGATCCGCAGCGCCCGCCAGCCGTCCGCGATGATTCCGACGGAGATAAACGCCGCCGCCAGCGAATCGGCCCACCACCAGCCGAGGCCGAGGCCGATCACTCCGGCGAGCCCGGCCGCTCCGGTCTGCCAATTGGCCTTGTTCATCTTGGCGTCGGTGAACAGCACCTCGTCCTGCATCTCGCGCGCCAGCGGCATCTCCTTGAGGCCGATGATCAGGGGCGGGATGATCGAATAGACCTGGGCGCCGAGCATCAGCCAGCCGAGCCAGATATCGCGTCCGAACAGTCGGATCGAGGCGACCGTGGCATGCTCGCGGGCGGCGAGCGTGCTCACCGAATCCCAGAGCAGCAGGGCCCCCACGCCCGCCAGGGCCACCGCGGCGATCAGGAAGGCGAGGCTGTGGACCCGGTCGAAGCCGAACGGATAATTGTCGGTCGGCCCCTTCTTCTCGAAATGGACGGCGACCAGGAAGACGATCGGCGGGATCAGTCCGAGCGTGTCCTCGACCCAGGCCGTCTTCATCGTCTGGCTGTTGCCGAGGACCAGGCCCATGACGGCGATGATGCTGATCGTGAAGCCGATGTTCCAATATTCGAGCCGGACCGCCCGGCGCATCGGCTCGCGGAGCTGGGCGGGGACGACTCCGCCGTCCTTCACGGCGACTCTCCGGCGGCGGCGGCTCGGGCCTCGCGCTCGAGCAACATGATCCAGCGGTTTTCGCCGTTGCGCGCGATCGGCGTGATCAGCACCTCATGGGCGCCCGCCACCGCTCCGAGCGACGGCAGCAGGGCCACGCGCTGCACCCAGGGGCTTTCCGACGACAGCGGCCCGATGACGAGGTCGAGCCCGCCGTCCTCGAGGTCGAGCAGAAGGGGCTCGGAGGCGCCGTGCTTCACCACCGGCCGGGCGCCGGTCGCCCGGGCGATCCGGGCGAGGAAGGCGGCTTCCGGCCGGCGGTCGACCGGAGCGGAGCCGGTGGCGATCAGGCCGACCCGGAAGCGGCGCTCGGCGCGCACCCTGTCGAGGGTGCCGTCGGGATCCATCGGAAGGCGGTCGCACGCCGCCAGCGTCAGGGCCGCGCAAAGGACGAGCCGCCATTTCATTTCGGCGGCATAACGCTGCTGCCGGGGCGGCGTTCCTCACATGGGCCAGCTTCCCGGCGAAGGCCGGGATCCAGCTCGCAGGACGCCCCCTGGGCCCCGGCCTTCGCCGGGGAACTACGCCCCCGCCAGCACCCGGTCCGCGACGAAGGGATTGGTGGCGCGCTCGCGGGCGAAGGTGCTCATCGGGCCGTGGCCGGGGACGAAGGCGGTGTCGCCGCCCAGGGGCCAGAGCTTGCCGGTGATCGCGTCGAGCAGATCCTGATGGTTGCCCATCGGAAAGTCGGTCCGGCCGATCGAGCCCTGGAACAGGACGTCGCCGACGATGGCGAGCTTGGAAGGGCCGTGGTGGAAGACGACGTGGCCAGGCGTGTGGCCGGGGCAATGGTAGACGTCGAAGACGAGCTCGCCGACCGTCGCTTTGTCGCCGTCCTCGAGCCAGCGGTCCGATTCGAACGGATAGCCCGGAACGCCGTAGCGGGCGCCATCCTCGGCGAGGCGGTCGATCCAGAATTTGTCGGCGATATGGGGGCCTTCGATCTTCACGCCGAGCTCATCCGCCAGAATCTTGGCCGAGCCGCAATGGTCGATATGACCGTGGGTGAGCAGGATCTTCTCGACCTTCACCCCATTCTGCTTCGCCGCCGCCTTCAACCGGTCGAGGTCGCCGCCGGGATCGGTGAAGGCGCCGAGCATCGTCTTCGTGCACCAGAGCAGGCAGCAATTCTGCTGGAGCGGGGTGACCGGGACGATCACGGCTTTCATCGGGGGTTCGGACATGGCGGGGAGATGGCGCGGAAGGGACGAAGTTGCAACTGGGCGCGCCATCCGTTCGCCCTGATGGTCAGGTCGCCATGCCCCCGGCATGGCTGCGAATGTCCGGGGGACATTCGCACCTGACCATTGTCGAAGCCCTCTCCTTCTCTTAGGCCCTAAGAAGGAAAGCCCTTCGACAGGCTCAGGGCGAACGGAGTTCTA
>DASQJV010000094.1:0-9358 GCA_035630855.1 Allosphingosinicella sp.
GACGAGGGGCATGCCGGGGGAACCGCAGAGGGAGATCGGGACAGCTACCGTTATTGTCCCGTGCCACCCCGCCGCGCCTCTCACTTCAGATAGCGCCCCCAGAACCGCTCGCTGCGCTCGAGGATGAGCATGGGGTTGAACGGTGACAGTCACTAGTGACTGTCACTTTCAGGTTCCCGACACGCCAGGCGACGGGCCCCCATCAAGCCCTTCCCTCCACCACCTCGTCGAAGTCGATCGCCCGCCCGCGCCTGCCGAGGCCAAGCGTGAACGGCTCGCCGCCCAGCACTCCGTTCCAGGGGGTGCAGACGTGGAAGACGGCCGCGTTGCTGGCCTCGAGGATGATCATGGCGGGGCCGTAGTCGCGGGGGACCTCGCGGCCGATGTGGAGGAGGCAGGCGGGGCCGGCGACGTCGAGGGACAGGGCCCAGATGCGGCGGCGGGTGGTGGGCAGGCCGAGGTCGAACAGGTCGGAGCGGGCGGTGCGCCAGATCTGCTCGGCATGGTCGTCGTCGGCCGCATAAGGGACGAAGAACCTCACGCCTCCGGCTCTCCGTCCGGGCCGCCGCCGCCGCCCCGGCTCTCCCGCTTCGCCCATTCCTTCGAGTCCGAACGCGCTTTCTCCTCCCAGGCGCGCTGGGCTTCGGCGCGCAGCGCGGCCTTCTCGTCCTCGCCCAGCTTCCAGTCCTTTTCGGGGCCGTCGCGTTCCCAGCGATATTCCCGGTGCGACCGCTCGCCGGTCGCGACAGCGTCGTCATGATCGCCCAGCGGCGCCGACGGCGGGCGGTCGGGCTCCCCCTGTTCCTTCCACCGGTTGCGGCGGACCGCCTCGAGAAGGGCGCTCATCGGCGTGGCGATGATGTTGTTGATCTCCCGGCCTCCGCGCTTGAGCTCGGTCAGCAGCTCGATGGCGTTGCCCCCAAGATCGAGCGCGATCTCGAGCCAGGTGAGCTGGCGGACGTAGTAATCGGCCTCGACGATCCGGCCCTCGAGACGCGCCTGCCGCTCCTGGCCGAGCTTCAGCCAATAGCGCTTGAGGATGCCCTGCCCGAATTCCGAGGGCGTCAGATAATATTTGGCCGGATCGACCCAGCCTTCGGGCGGCGTCGCCGCGGCGGCCGGCCAGGGCCTGCGGCCGACTCCGGACTTGAGCTCGCCGCGCGACGGGCGGCCCTTCGGCTCCGGGCGGGGATGGCGGCGCAGATGGAGGGCGAGGGCGGAGTCCCAGGCGGCGGCGAAGCCCTCGCCGCCGTCGGCGGTGCGCAGCTTGTAGGCGCCGCTCATCGTGCCGCCTACCGCGATGGCGGCCTGCTCGGCGCTGCCGAGGACGGTGAGGGCGACGATGAACTCGCGCTGCCGTTCGGGGAGCCAGCCGTCGTGGCGGACGCATTTGCGGACGACCGGCTCGAACTGGAGGAGGGCCTCGACCTCGGGGTCGGATGCGGCTTGCGGGGCGATGGCGTCGACATGCGCGAACACAAGCAGAACGAACGCGCCGCTAATCCATCAAATCCATCCGTTTCGGACCCGATGGAGCGACCCGGGCAAGCCGGCGATGCCGGCGGCGGCTAGCGCCTCGGCCGGCCGATCGCCTCCAGCGCGGGTAGCAGGGCGCGAAGCTTGCGCAGGGTGTGCTTGCGGTCGGGGAGTCGGCGGAGGGTCAGGAGGCCGTCCCCGGCCTCGATCGCGAAGCTCTCGCCGGGCGCGATCCGGAGCCGGTCGGGGAGGCTGAGGGCGACCCGGCCGCGGCTCCTGAACGTCTTGCCTTCGTGAACGCCCATCGGCCGGCCTCCATGGTTAACGCCGGCCTTATCGCCCGCCGGGGGCGGCCCGGCATCCTCGCAAATCCCGCAGCGCCCCGTCTTGACTCGCGCGCGGCCGCATTGCCGGGGGAGCGAGGCTATGGCAGTGGGCGCAGGGTGAGGATGATCCTGCCCCTGCTCGCGCTCGCCGCGCTCCCGCTCGGCGGCTGCGCGGCCGGCCTGGCGGCGACCGCGGTCGGCGCCGCGGTCAGGGCCGCCGACGGCCCGGAGAAGGTGCCGGACGAGGATCCCGGGCCCGCGGCGCGCTCCGCCTGCACCGTCCGCGCCTCGCAGCATGGCGAGGTCCGGATCATCGACACCGTCTACAAGAGCCCGGCCAGGCTGGTCGTCTGGGGCAGCGTCGAGGCCCAGGGGCGGCGGCAGTCCTTCGAGTGCCGCTACGACGGCAAGGTGGTCGGCTTCACCCTCCGCGACATCGAGCCGCGGCGCTAGGATCCGTGCTCAAGGCAAAAAAGAAGCGGCCGGTCCGTCGACCGGCCGCTCCCTTATGTCATCCTGGCGACTGGATCAGAAGCGCAGGTGAAGGCCGACGCTCGGACGCAGCGTGTCGAAGGACACGGTGTCGACCGCGACGCGCAGGCCCATGGCCTCGCCGACCGCGATGTCGGCGCCGACGCCGACGAGGTAATCGTCGATCGTGTCGGAGGTGCCGAGATCGTCGTCGTCGATCAGATCCTCATCGACCCCGATCAGGCCGGAGGCGTCGACGTTGATCCACTGATAGCCGGCGCGGGCGAAGATCACCGTGCCGCCCTTGGTGCGAAGGCCGATGCGGCCGGCAAGGCCGTACTCGGAGTCGATCGGACCGTTGCCGAGGCTGAAATTGCCCTCGACGCCGATGATGGCCGACTTGCCGAGGTCGAAATCGACTCCGCCGTAGGCGCCGTAGGTGATGGCGTTGTCGTCGAGATCGAAGCCGGCGGTCTCGATCTCGTCGTCGTTGACGCCGAGGTCGTGCATGGCGACCTGGGCGCCGACATAGGGATGAGCACTCGATTCGGCGGCCTGCGCCGCACCGGGAACGGCGAGCGGCAGAGCCGCGGCGCTCACCAGCAATGCAATCTTTTTCATATCAAATATACCCTCTTTGACTGTCGCATCCTGCGAACAGAACCGAGGAGGTAGACAATTGCTCAGCCTTTGCAAGGTAATAGCCGAGAATAGGTCACAGGCTGTGATGTGAAAGACACAGCGGCGATCCGCGCCCCGGGAGGCGGAAACCGGTTATCCCTAACCTCGATCAAGCGGCGCCGCCCCCGCTCGGGCCCTGAGCGTCGACATGGAGAAGCCAGCCGGCGGACCCTAGTCGCGTGGTCGCCCGGCCGCCGCCGGGGCGTGCGCTCCGAAGTCCGCCTAGGCGTAATTCCCGGTGACGCAGGGGCTGGTCGCGCCGCTGCCGTTGGCGCCCCATTTGCGATAGCCCTTGGAGTCGAGGTGGAAGCGCATTCCGGTGTAGAAGCCGAGGCCGATCCCGAATTCGCGGCCGCTCGACTGGTGGATCCGGCAGACGTCGCGGATCAGGGCGGTTCGGGTGACGTCCTCGTCCACGGGCACGAGGTCGAGGGCGTAGAAATGGCGATGGGCGCTCGCCCTGGCGCCGCCGGCGCACTGGTTCAGCTCTGCGTTGCGGAAGCCCGAGACCGGCTGGACGTCGCCGATCACCGGCTCGACCTCGGCCTTGATGAACTCGAGCGTCTCGGAGATGTGGACCCATTCGTCGACCGGCGCGACCTCGAAGCGGGGGCCGCCGCAATCGCGCCAGGCGCTGGCGGTGCGGACCAGCTGCCAGGTCGGAACGACGTCGTCGACCTCGCCGGCGGCGAGGAAGGCCTTGAACGACAGGACCTGCGCCCGGGCTCCGGCATCGCGCGACAGCCAGGCGAGATAATCGGCCTTGCTCTGGCCTTCGGCCTTCTCCTGGGCCGAAACCGGCGCGGCCAGCAGGACAACAAAGAGGGCGGCCAGCGCGAACGCTGCGAAGCGGATAAGTTGTTGCATAACAGGTAGATAGCCACATTTCGGCCATATTTCAAGGGGTTGGGCCCGCCTGTCGTCGAGCGGCTGGATTTCGACGGTCATGTAATATTATAACGCTCCGAACGGCTGGAGAAGCGACATGCGCAACCTGTTTCCGACCCTCGTCCTGGCCCTCGCTCTGGGCGCCTGCTCGAAGGCGGCGCCGGATCCGCGCGGGGTGGCGCGCGACGAGGTGCTGGTCCAGGTCTCCGCCTCCGGCCGGGCCGACACCAGGCCCGACGAGGCCCGCTTCACGGTCGGGGTCGACACGATCGCGGCGACTTCGGGCGCGGCGAGCGCCCAGAACAGCGCCACGATCAACAAGGTCGCCGCCGCGCTCCAGCGCCTCGGGGTCAAGCCGGACGATCTCCAGACCCGATCGATCACCCTGTCGAGGATCGACTACGGCCCCAACCGCGGCCGCTTCCAGGCGAACAATCTGATCGAGGTCCGGGTCCGCGACATCAAGCGGGCCGGGGAGGCGCTCGCCGCCATCACCGAGGCAGGGGCCAACGTGCTCTCGGGGCCGAACCTGAGGGTCTCCGACCCGGAAAATGCCGGCCGCTCGGCTTATGCCGCCGCCTATCGGGCGGCCCGCGCCCGAGCGGAGGCTTATGCCAAAGCCGCCGGCCTCAGGGTGGCGCGAGTGCTGGCGATACGCGACGGCGGCGATTCCGGCGACCCGATCTACCTGCCCGGAATCGAGGGTGCGATGGATGCGCAGGCCCGAGCCGTCGCGCAGGAGGCGCCGCCGGTCCAGGCCGGGATCAGCACCCGCGAGGTCCAGATCAGGGTCGATTTCGCGCTGGCCGAATAGAGACCCCGGCCGGCGGCCGGCCACTCGAAAGCGGGATTGTTTTTCAAGGCTTTGTCGCCGCCCCCGCTGTCGCTATCAGGGCGCCGCAACGACGAGAGTTCACGGCAATGGCTTCACCCTCGCCCCTGGCACCGGCCGACGCGCCGACGGGCGGGAGCCTGCTCGACCGCGACTGGGCGGCAACGCCCTTCGGCCCTCGCGAGTCCTGGCCGCCGAGCCTCGCCTTCGCCGTCTCCCTCTGCCTTCGCTCGTCGCTCGCCGCCGCGCTCTATTGGGGCCCCGAGCGCCGGCTGATCCACAACCGCGCCTGGAGCGAGCTGGTCGGCGAGGAGCGGGAGGTCGGCATTCCGGCCGCCGGGTCGGACCACTCGCTCTGGCCGCTGGTGGCGCCGCTGGTCGACGAGGTCGAAAGAAGCGGCGAGGGCGCCTTCGTCGCCGAGCAGCCGCTCCGCCTGGTCCGCGACGGCATCGAGGAGGAAACCTGTTGGAATTGTCACCTCGGTCCGATCGTCGACGAGGCGGGGCGGGTGGCGGGCGTGCTCGGCCAGGCCAATGAGGTCACCAAGACGGTCAATGTCGAGCGGCGCCTGTCCTTCCAGGTCCGGCTCGCCGACCGGCTGCGCGGAATCCACGATCCGGAGGAAGCCAAGCAGGCCGCGGTGGAATTGCTCGGCTCCTATCTCGGCGCCGCCCGGGTCGGCTGGGCCGAGATCGACGAGGCGCAGGGCATCGCTTTCGTCCAGCGCGACTGGACCCGCGACCCCGCCGTTCCCAGCCTCGCCGGCCAGCGCACGGCGATAGCGGGCTTCGGCGACGAGGCGCTCGCCCTGTTCCGGGCCGGGCAATTGCTCGCCATCCCCGACATCCGCCAGCTTCCCCTCGGCTCGGCCGATCGCACCGCCGCCTGGGAAGCGGCCGGAGTGAGGGCGCTGATCACGGTTCCCCTGGTCCGCGAAGGGGCGCTGAAGGCGCTGCTCTACGTCCACGAGCCGACCCCGCGCCCGTGGAAGCGATCGGACGCCGCCATCGCCCGCGACGTCGCCGAGCGCAGCTGGGCGGCGGTCGAGCGCGCCCGCGCCGAGCAGCATCAGCTGCTCCTGATCAACGAGCTCAACCACCGGGTGAAGAACACCCTGGCAAGCGTCCAGGGAATCGCCTTCCAGACCCTTCGCGGCGAGGTCTCGCTGACCGAGGCGCGCGCCCGCTTCGAGGCCCGGCTGATGGCCCTTTCGGGCGCCCACAATTTGCTCACCGAGGAGAATTGGGGCGGGGCCTCGCTCGAGCGGGTAGTCAGGGATTCGATCGAGCATCTCGCCGGCGAGGCCGGCCGGTTCGACGTCGAGGGCGAACCGCTCCGGCTCGCTCCGCGCGCCGCTCTCGCTTTGGCGATGGCGCTTCACGAGCTCGGCACCAACGCCGCCAAATATGGAGCGCTGTCGGCCGAGGGCGGCCGGGTCGCGATCGCCTGGACCCAGGAGGGGGACCGGCTCAGCCTCGAATGGCGGGAGAGCGGCGGCCCTCCCGTCGCCGCTCCCGCCCGCCGGGGCTTCGGCTCGAGGCTGATCGAGCGCGGGCTCGCGGCCGATCTCGGCGGAACCGCGTCCCTCCATTTCGATCCCGAGGGCCTGCGCTGCGAGATCGAGGCGTCGCTCGCCGCGATCCGGGCGCCGGAGCGGGCGGTTGGCTGAGCGTCGCCTGCGGATCCTCGTCGTCGAGGACGAGATGCTGGTGGCGATGAACATCGAGGACATGCTGCTCGAGCTCGGCCACGAGGTGGCGGGGCTGGCCAGCCGGCTCGGCCCCGCTTTGGCTTTGGCGGGGGAGGGCCGGTTCGACGCGGCGATGCTCGACGTCAACCTCGCCGGCGAGCCGAGCTTCCCGGTCGCCGAGCTGCTCGCCGGGCGCGGAATACCCTTCCTCTTCGCGACCGGCTACGGCCGGGCCGGGATCGAGGAGCGCTTCCGCGACCGTCCGATCCTTCAGAAGCCGTTCCGGGCGGCGGAGCTGGCGGCGGCGCTGGCGGCTTTGGCGCGATAATCCCCTCTCCCGTACTTCACGGGAGAGGAGGGGCCCAAGCCGAAGGCTTGGGAGGTGAGGGTCTTGCTGAGTCAGTGCTACAGACCCTCACCTCCCACCGCTTCGCGGCGGGCCCCTCCTCTCCCGCGAAAAGCGGGAGAGGGGCTAAAAGCCGCGGAAGGTGGCGAAGCCCTCCACTTCCTCCCGCTCCGTCCTCAGCGCGTTGATCGGCGCTTCCAGGTCCGCATAGCCCAAGGCCATCCCGCAATAGAGGATCCGCTCCGGCGGAAGCGCGATATGTCTCGCCGCGACGTCGTGAACCGCCGCCCAGGCTTCCTGCGGGCAGGTGGCGAGGCCGCGCTCGTGCGCGAGGAGCATGAAATTCTGCATGAACATGCCGAGATGCGCCCATTGCGGCCGGTCGAAGATCCGGTCGATCGAGAAGAGCAGCAGCACCGGCGCCCCGAACGCCTCGAAATTGCGGGCGAACTGGGCCAGCCGCGCCGGCCTGTCCTCGCGCGGGATTCCGATCGCCTCGTAGAGGGCCTCGCCGCTGCGGTGCCGGCGGCCGCGCCAAGGCTCGGGAAGCGGCGATGGGTAGACTTTCAGCTCCATCGGTTCCCGCTCCCCGCCGAGCGCCTCGAGCGTCTCGGCCTTGAGCGCGGCCAGCGGCTCGCCGGCGAGGACATCCACCTGCCAGGGCTGGAGGTTGCCGCCCGACGGCGCCCGAGCCGCCGCGCCGAGCATCTCCTCGATCGCCGCGCGCGGGACCCTTTCCGGAAGGAAGGCGCGGACCGATTTCCGGCTCAGGACCGCTTCCGTAACGGAGTTGCGCTCGGCGGACATGCGGCTATTGTGCGCGGCCATGCGGCTACTCGACAAGATGCTTCCCGGGCTCATCAAAAAAGGCGAGCTCACCATCATAACCCATGACGGCAAGACCCACCGGTTCGGCTCGCCCGACCCGGAGCTCAGGCCCGTCACCGTCCGGCTCATGGACCGCCGGGTCGCGCTCCAGATCGCCCGCGATCCGACGCTCGGCACCGTCGAGACCTATATGGACGACCGGCTCCGGCTCGAGCAGGGCGAGATCATCGACCTCATCCTGATCATCCGGCGCAACCGGCGCTGGGAGGAGAGGACCCGGCCCAACGAGTTCCTCAAGAAGACCGGCCGGCTGCGCCACCTGATGAGCACGCTCAACACCAAGTCGCGCTCGCTCAAGAACGTCCAGCACCATTACGACATCGGCAACGACCTCTACCGGCTCTTCCTCGATCCGGACATGCAGTACAGCTGCGCCTATTTCACCGACCCGAAGAACAGCATCGAGCAGGCCCAGCTCGACAAGAAGGCCCATATCGCCTCGAAGATGCTTCTGAAGCCGGGGCAGAAGGTGCTCGACATCGGCTGCGGCTGGGGCGGGCTGGCGCTCTATTTGAACCGGGTCGCCGACGTCGACGTGCTCGGCGTCACCCTGTCGAAGGAGCAGCTCGCCGTCGCCCGGCAGCGGGCCGAGGAGGCGGGGGTCTCCGACCGGGTCAAGTTCGAGCTGTGCGACTATCGCGACGTCACCGGCACGTTCGACCGGATCGTCTCGATCGGCATGTTCGAGCATCTCGGAACCGCCCATTTCCCGATCTTCTTCCGAAAGGTCCGCGAGCTCCTGCATCAGGACGGCGCCGCTTTGGTCCACACCATGGGGCGGATGGGCAAGCCCGGCACGACCGACCGCTTCATGCAGAAATACATCTTCCCGGGCGGCTATCTGCCGGCTTTGTCGGAGATCGTCTCGGCGAGCGAGAAAGAGCGGCTGATCATGTCGGACTGCGAGGCGCTCCGACTCCATTACGTCTACACGCTGCGCGCCTGGTACGAGACGTTCAAGACGAAGCATGACGAGATCGTCGCCATGTACGACGAGCGCTTCTACCGGCTCTATCTCTTCTACCTCGCCGCCTCGATGACCATGTTCACCGACGGCGCGATGGTCGTCTACCAGCTCCAATATCTGCGCAGCCGCTACGCCGCGCCGATGACCCGCGACTATATGCTCAAGGACGAGGCCCGGCTGAGGGAGAAGCAGGGGCCGGCTCCGACGAGGTGACCTTACCCCCTCTCCCTGCAGGGGAGAGGGACAGCCGCGAAGCGGCAGGGTGAGGGCTTACCGATGGTGCTAAAGGCCCTCACCCTGCCACCGCTTCGCGGCGGCTGTCCCTCTCCCCTGCAGGGAGAGGGGAGAGGTGCTTGACCCGCCTGCCTCTACCATGCTCATTGCCGGAAATTTCAGGGACTCAAAACCATGTGGCTGCTCAACAAAATGCTCACGAAGGTCGTCAAGAAAGGCGATCTCACCGTCATCGACCATGACGGCAAGGAATATCATTATGGCGACGGCCAACCGGCGCCGCACGGCCCGATCCGGGTCCGCTTCACCGACAAGGGCGCCGCCAACCATATCATCAAGGATCCCCGGGTCGGCGCCGGCGAGGTGTTCATGGACGGCCGCATGGTCATCGAGCAGGGCGACCTGCGCGGCCTCGTCCTGCTCATCCGCTACAATGCGCCGGTCGAGCGCCAGGGCGATCTGAAGCCGCGCGGGCCGGTCCGCAAGACGATCGGCCGGATCGCCGGCCGCCTCGACCAGATCAACTGGAAGACCCGCTCGCGCCACAATGCCGAGCAT
>DASQJV010000095.1:0-4043 GCA_035630855.1 Allosphingosinicella sp.
TCGAGGTGCGGTCGCAATAATCGCCGCCGCCCGACCAGTCGTTCAGCTCATAGCGCTCGAACCGGTAGAGCTGCCCGCAGGCCCGGCAGCGCTGGACGGAAATCTCGGTGCCGCCGCGGTCGAGGAGAAGCTCGACATGAACGAGGTCGACGGGATGCTCCGTCCCCTTGCCCAGGCAGGTCCAGATCGGCCCGTCCATCCTTCCTCCCAAAAATCCCCTGTAGCGGAAATTCGCGTCCGGGCCAGGCGAGCAGCTTCAACAGGGTGGCGCGCCCCTGCGATCAGGGCGCGGCCGGCGGCAAAGCGGGATAGAGCCGGCGGGCGTCGAGCTCGGCGACCGCCGGCGCCGCGACCTTGCAATATTTGGCGGACGTGGCGACGGCCTTGCGGATGCGCTTGCCGATCGTCTTCGAGTCGCGGCCCGAAGCCTTGCCGCCGATCTCGTAATAGTTCCAGGCGACGCTTGGGCAGCCGCGGAAGCCGGCCAGGATGCGGACATTCTCCTTGTCGCGCTCGACGCTGACCACGAGGTCTCCGGACGTGTAGCCGGCCTCGCAGCCGTCGGCGGCGCAGGGCGACTCGCCCTCCCAGTGGTGCCGGGCGAACGCCCAGGCCCCGGGCGGCAGAGCGAACAGATCCTCGGGAAGCTTCTCGGCGTCCGGGCTCCCCCCGCGCACCTTCTCGACCGACTGCGCCGCAAGCGGCGGCGGAGCGAGCAGCAAGGCGAGCGCGAGGGCGCGGGTGCGGAGGGTCATGACTTCGTCCTCGACCCGGGCCCGAATGCGCCCGGCGGGGACCGGACATCCTCGCTCCGGGAGGCGAATTCCATCGGGCGAAATCCCGACGGGGCGAGGGCGGCTTCCGGCTCGCCGCGGCCGCGCCTCGGCTGACCTTCGGACCGGCCTGTCGGGCTCCGGGGCGGAACTAGGTGTTTGCCCGGATGGAAGCCGGGAGCTCCGGCCATAGGGGTTCGAGCGCCCCCTGAAGCAGGAGGCTGGACCGAAGTTTCCACCCCCGAAAAGAAGGATATGGAATGACCCCCCTCGACTCGAACATCGCCGAACTGCAGGATCTCGCCCAGCGCATCCGGGAGGATGCCGAAGCCGTCAAGAGCGAAGCCCGGGAGAAGCTGGACGCCCGCCGGGACAAGATCCGCACCAATCTCACCGAGCGGATGGAGCGGCTCGAATCGAACCTGGAGAAGGCCGCCGACAAGGGCGGCCAGGATTTCGTCGCCTTCCGCGACAAGGTGAAAAGCGACCGCCAGCGGCTGAAGGACAAGCTCGGCGAGCGCCGGGCCGCCTACGGCGCCTTCTTCGCCGACTCGAACGAGGAGGACCGCCGACTCGGCGCCGCAATCGCCCTCGATTATGCGATCGCGACCGTCCAGCAGGCCCGTCTCGCCGTGCTCGACGCCGTGTCCGACCGTGCCGAAGCCCGAAGCGGCACGGCCCAGCCCGCCGCCTGACCGCGCCGGCGACGGGATCGGGGCAGGCCTTGCGCCTGCCCCGATCGCATAACCTGAAGGCGAACCCAGCGCTTATCGAAACCGACTCGGCGAGCGCTTGATAGAATCGCGCATTTCCTACAAACGGCCGAAATCCGCCTTCCTTTCCAATGGCTTGGAAAGGCGCGAAAAAACCATTGTCCTATTTTGTACTCTCTATGTTCTAATCGGGACATGAGCAAGCAAAATCGACAGCGGCGCACCGAACGGCCCACCGGCCCGGCGGGCGCCACCCGAGCCACCCGCGGCAAGGACGGCCCGCAGATGATCCGGATCACCGGCCATCGCTGGACCGACGAGGCCGAGGGCATCTTCCTCGACCGCCTCGCCGTCAGCAACAACGCCAAGTGGGCGGCCGAGCAATGCGGCTTCTCGACCGAGGCGATCTACCGCCGCGCCCGCCGCGACCCCGATTTCGCCGACCGGATGGCGGCCGCCCGGGCGCAGTCGCACGGCCGGATCGACGAGAGCCTCAACCGCGCCGCCGAGGATTTCCTCGCCGGCCGGGCGCCCGAGCCCGGCTCGCCCTTCCCGGACATGACGATCCAGGACGCGATCGCCATCCAGAAGCTCAACCGCCCCGCCCAGAGCGTCGGCGGCAAGCGCCCCGCCTGGCCGGCCCGGCCGCGAAGCCTCGCCGAGGTCCACGAATCGATCCTCAAGAAGCTGTCGGCGATCGCGAGGAAGCATGGCCTGCTCTGAGCCCATCCGCGCCCGCCGCCCCTCCTGGCTCCCGCGCGAGCTTCCGCCCGGCACCGACCTGGTCCGCTACCTGATCTCGCTTCCGCCCGGGATCCGCGAGGAGATGGTGCGCGCGCTCGGGATGGAGGCCGCCGACGCGTGGGACCGCGAATGGCCGGAATGGGCTCACGAGGGCCAGATCCCCGAGGATGGCGACTGGTCGGCCTGCGTCGTCATGGGCGGCCGAAGCTTCGGCAAGACCCGCGCCGGCGCCGAATGGATCGTCTCCCTCCTCAAGGGCCCCGACGGAAGGAGCCCGCGCAACCCGCTCCGCATCGCCCTCGTCGGAGCCACGCTCGCGGAGGCGCGCAGCGTCATGGTCGAGGGCCGGAGCGGACTGATGGAGGTGGCCGGCCCCTGGATCCGCGAGTGGCGCCCGACCCACGGCCTCCTCAAGTTCCGCACCGGAGCCCAGGCCCAGCTCTTCTCCGGCCATTCGCCCGAGCTCCTGCGCGGCCCCGAGCATGATTATGCCTGGTGCGACGAGCTCGCCAAATGGGAGAAGGCGCAGTCGACCTGGGACATGCTCCAGCTCGGCCTTCGCCTCGGCGACCGTCCCCGCGCCCTCGTCACCACCACCCCGCGCCCCGGCCCGGTGCTGCGCTCAATCATGGCCGAGCCGAGCACGATCCGGATCGGCGGCCCGAGCGACTCCAACCCCCACAACAGCACCGCCTGGATGACCGGGATGCGCCGGCGCCACGCCGGCACCCGCCTCGAGCGCCAGGAGCTCGACGGCCAGCTCCTCACCGACAACCCCGGCGCGCTGTGGACGGAAGAATTGATCGAGCGCTGCCGCGCCGCTTGTCCTCCCCATGGCGATGCCATGGGGAGGGGGACCGCCAATTTTGGCGGTGGAGGGGTAGAAGGCTCCGACGCGGCGGGTTCGAGCGAGAACCACGACGACCGGCTCCATTTACCCCTCCACCATGTTTCACATGGTCCCCCTCCCCATCTGGCGATGGGGAGGACGGGCGAAGGAGCAGCCCCGGATCAAAGTCCCACTTTGATCCGATTGATCCTCGCCGTCGACCCGCCCACCGGCGACGGCACCTGCGGAATCATCGCCTGCGCGAAGGACAAAGAGGGCAGGGCCCACATCCTCGCCGACCACAGCGTCACCGAGCAGAGCCCCGAAGCCTGGTCCCAGGCCGTCGCCAACGCCGCCGCGGTCTGGACGGCCCTCCACCCTAACGCCCCCCTGCTGGTGGTCGCCGAGAGCAACCAGGGCGGCCTCATGGTCCAGTCCGTCCTCCGGATCTCCGGCCCCGCCCTCCGCATCAAGCTGGTCCCCGCCATCCAGGGCAAAACCGACCGCGCCGCCCCGGTCGCGATGCTGTTCGAGGCAGGCCAGGTGCTCCTCCACGGCCGCTTCCCGGAGCTCGAGGCCCAGCTCTGCGGGATGATCGCGGGCGGGGATTACGAGGGGCCTGGTTCGTCGCCTGATCGCGCGGACGCGATGGTGTGGGGGCTGACGGAGCTCATGCTTCAGAAGGAGAAGGCTGCGCCGAGTATACGAAGGCTCTAAAAATCCTCCCCTGCAATTGCAGGGGAGGGGGACCGCCGAAGGCGGTGGAGGGGCAGCTGGCACTCACCACACTGGCACTGCAATCGGATCAGCTGATCGCTTGCGGTCTCCTGTTCTCTGGGTGCACCCACTCAAACATGATGCGATCAAATTGCTCTTGCGAGAGTACACGCGGAGAGCCGAGGTCCTTCCATTTGGTAACCATCCGCGAGTAACCGTCCCGCGTCGGAAAGTGACTATTCAGATCGCGGGGGTTGGAGCGTCGTA
>DASQJV010000096.1:0-2576 GCA_035630855.1 Allosphingosinicella sp.
TGTGGCTCGGCGGCTGGGCCTATCTCTCGAACAAGGGAGAGCTGAGCGCCCGCCTCGCCGGCTATTACAACCAGCCCCTGGTGGGGGCGCTGGTCGCCCAGCCGAGTGCCGAGCTCGACTATTACGGCGAGGACATGCCGGAGCTCGGCCTCGGTCGAGGCTTCGGCTACGCCGAGGCGGGGCTGCGCCTGCGCTACGAGATCAAGGAGGCCTTCGCCCCCTATGTCGGCCTCAGCTGGTCCCGCGACCTCGGCCGCACCGCCCGCCTCACCCGCGAGGAGGGCGAGGATCCGGAGACGCGAAGCGTCGTGATGGGAGTTCGGTCGAGCTTTTGACGTTGAAATCCTCCCCGGCTTTTGCCGGGGAGGGGGACCGCGCGAAGCGCGGTGGAGGGGTTCCTCCAGCGCTGTAGAACCCCTCCACCAGGCTTCGCCTGGTCCCCTCCCCGCGAAATCGCGGGGCGGATTTTTGCGGCTAGGCCAGAAGGTCCTGAACCTCCGGATGCTTGTCCATATAATGCTTCACGAAGGGGCAGGCCGGCACGACCTTGAGCCCCTGCCGCCGCACGTCCTCCAGCGCGGCCTCGACCAGCCTCGAGCCGATCCCCCGCCCCTCCAGCGCGTCCGGCACCTCGGTATGGGTGAAGGTGATCCGGCCGTCCCGGAGCCGGTAAGCCGCGATCGCGAGCTCGCCTTCCACCTCCAGCTCGTACCGGTGCGCCGCTTCGTTGTTCTTGACCTCGCCGTCCATCATTGTCTCCTCGGCATCAACCGCAGTGACAGTCACTAGTGACTGTCACTAGTGACTGTCACTTTTCATCGGCGCGATGACCTGGGCGGCGAAGCGGTCCATTTCCTCGGCCTGGGGGCTCATCTGGAGGAGCAGCAGGTCGAGGCCGGCCGCTTCATATTCCTCGATCCGCTCGCGCAATTGCTCCGGAGTGCCGACCAGATCGGGCCGAAGGCCCCGGTTCGAGACCGAATATTCCTGGAGCTTGAGCTCGCGCTCGAGCTGGGTGCCGGACAGCCACTGTTCGAAATTGTCGAAGCCTTTGGGCGGCTCGGGCGGAAGGGCCGTGATCCGCTCCAGCTCCCGCTTCGCCTCGGCCTCGCTGTCGCGGACGATCGCATAGGCCGCCATGCCGTAGCGCATCGGCGGAGCCCCTGCCCGCTCCCGCCGCTCCGCCATGCCGGCGATCTTGGGCGCCACCGCCGCGACCGGGTCGCCGTGCATGACATAGGCGTCGCATTGCTCCGCGATCATCGACTTGGCCGCCTCGCTCTCGCCGCCGGCGTAGATGACGGGCCTCGGCCGGCTCACCGGCTTGGGCTCGCAGATCGCCTCCTTCAGCCGGTAGCGCTCGCCCTCGTAGCTGAATCTCTTCTCGCTCCACAGCCCGTCGACGACGTCGAGCCATTCGCGGGTCCGGGCGTAGCGGTCGTCATGCCGGTCGAACTGGAGGCCGTATTGGGTCGCCTCGTCCGCCCACCAGGAGGAGACGACGTTGAGGGAGAGCCGGCCGCCGCTGATATTGTCGATGTTCGCCGCCTGCTTGGCGAACAGGGCCGGCTGGTGGAAGTTCGGCCGGACGGCGACCATCAGCTCGATCCGCTCCGTCACCGCCGCCAGCGCCGCCGCCGTCGACCAGGCGTCGAGCGCCGGAGCCTCGATTCCCTTGATGTCGTTGAGGTTGAGCTCGGCGATCAGGCTGAGGTCCCAGCCGGTCTCCTCGCTCCTCAGCGTGAGGCGGCGGACATAGTCCCAGCTCGCCTCCATCCCCTCGTCCTCGACGTTGCGAAGCCAGCCGCCGAAGACCGGCATCCAGTAACCGAACCGCATCATCTGCACTCCCGGATCGCCGCCTCGAGATAGTCGACGAGCCGGTCGTGGGGGTCCCAGCCGAGCACGTCCAGAGGCTTCGCGACGAAGTTCGACAAAGCGTTGATGTCGTAGAAGCGGGCGGTGCCGTCGCGGTCGTCGATCAGATATTCGACCCCGCCGACATCGAGCCCCGCCGCCCGGGCGATCCGCTCGGCGGCCTCGATCAGCTCGGCCGGCGGAGTGACGGCCGTCATCCGCACCGCCGACCGCCCCGGCTGGGCCAGGCAGGCGTCGGCGGGGCACAGGTCGAAGCTGTCGCCGCCGCTCTCGACCTCGATCGCGTAGAGGAACTCGCCCCCGAGGGTCTCGACCCGGACGATCGTCCCGCCGCGGGCGGGCACGTAATCCTGAATGAGGAGGACGGAGTCGACGCTTTGCGGAACAGTGCCGTCGGCGATCGACGTCGCCAGCTCCTCCTCGCTCGAATAACGGACGATGCCCGCGCCGGAGCCGCCGATATTCGCCTTGACCAGCAGCGGCCAGCGCATCGGCCGGGCCGCCGCCGGCAGGTCCTCGCGGCGATGGACGACCCTGGTCTCCGGCACGCCGTAGCCAAGCCGCGCGATAAGCGAGAGCTGCCGGGCCTTCGAGCTGTCGACGGCGACCACCTCCGCGCCGTTCAGGACCCGCGCCCCGTTCGCCGCCCAGTGGGCGAGCAGCGCCTCGGCGTAGAAAATGCCGTGCTCAGCCTCGCG
>DASQJV010000097.1:0-4535 GCA_035630855.1 Allosphingosinicella sp.
CCGGCCGCTACCTCGCCAATCCCCGTCTGCGCCTGACCGACGTCGCCGACCTGCTGGGCTATGCCTCGCTGGCGGCGTTCAGCCGCTGGCACGTCGAACGATTCGGCGAATCCCCGTCCACCGCCCGCCGCCGGATCAGGCGCAGGCGAGAGCCGGACAAGGTCGAGAAAGGTGGTAGCGGAGGAGGGACTTGAACCCCCGACACGCGGATTATGATTCCGCTGCTCTAACCAGCTGAGCTACTCCGCCCCGTCGGGGCTCCGGCGGCGCCGGGCGTGCGCGCTATAGGAAGGGGCGCGCAGCCGGTCAACTGGAGCGCCGCTTCGCCGATTTCAAGCCGGGCGCAGCCCTTCCAGGCGCTGGAACCCCGCCGCCCCTCCTGTCGTTTCCGGGCCGACTGGAGACAGGATATGGAATTGCTGACCCCCCTTGAGACCCTGTGCAGGATCATCGTCCGTGCCCGCGAGAACGAGGCGCAGGTACCGGCTCAGGACCCCGACGAAGACGCCGACAATGTCGACGATTTCGACGACGAGGGCGGCGAGGCCCTGTCCGTGCTCGAGGACGAGCTCAACAGCGGAGTCGAGGAGGAATTGCGCGCCATCCTCGACGACCTCGCCGACGACCAGCTCGCCGAGACCCTGGCCCTCGCCTGGGTGGGCCGGGGAACCTACGACGTCAGCGAATGGGACGATGCCTGCGCCGAGGCCAATGACGAGGATCCGGAGAGTCGGATCGACGAGCTGATGGACATGCCCCTGCTCGCCTCCCACCTCGAATCGGGGCTGGCCGCGTTCGACTATAGCTGCGACGGGGTCGGGCAGCTGGATTGACGGCCAACGATCCCGTCATCCCCTGAACGTGAACTGCTTCACCGGCTCCCAAGGGCCGCCCAGATAGCGCCACAGGGCCAGGCCCCTGATCGCCAGCGGCCGGCGCTCGAAACCGGCCCGAAGCCGCGCCTGAAGCGCCCTGGCCTCCTTCGGCTCGACCTTGTTCTGGACCGTGACGTGAGGCCGCCACGGCGCCATGTCCTGGGGCGTCAGCAGGCCGCGCAGGGCGAGGGCGAGGTCGTAGCGTATGTCCTCCAGCCCCTCGCTTTCGACGCGCAGCGCCGTCCCGCCGCCCAGATCCATGATCCCGGCAATTTCCGCCTCGGGCGGCGGGGTCTCCGCATAAGCGGCGAGGCGCCGCGCCACCTCCCCCTCGACGCTCGGCGGAAGGTGCCGGAACAAGGTCAGATGGGCGGGGACCCGGTTGCGCTCTGGCGGATAATGGGCGCGCCGAAGCTCCTGCAGCCAGCCATTGTCGCCGTCGCCGAACGTGGCGGTGACGACGAGGGGCGCGGAGCCGCTCAGATCTCCACCTGGCTGCCGAGCTCGACCACGCGGTTCGGCGGGAGCTTGAAGAATTCCATCGCGCTCTCGGCGTTGCGGAGCATCCAGGAGAAGAGATGCTCCCGCCACACCGGCATCCCGCGCCTGCGCGCCGCGACCAGCGTCTGGCGGGACAGGAAGAAGCTCGTCTCCATCATCCTGATGTCCCGCCCGCAGCTGACCGTGGCGAGCGCTTCGGGAAGGTCGCTGTCCTCCATGAAGCCGAAGCGCAGGATCAGCCGGAAGAAGCCCTCGCCGAGGTCGGTGAGGTCGCAGCGCCGGCGGGGCTCGACGAAGGGCGTGTCCTCGATGACCACGGTGAGCAGCATCACCCGCTCGTGGAGGCAGCGATTATGCTTGAGGTTGTGGAGCAGCGACGGCGGGACGCCCTGGTGCGCCGTGGTCAGGAAGACCGCCGTGCCCGGGACCCGGACGACGCTTCCGGCCGCCGATTTGATGAAGATCTCGGTCGGCATCGCCGAATCGGCGAGGTGGGCGCGCATCAGCTGCCGCCCCTTCGCCCAGGTGGTGAGGAGGATGAAGGCGACGACCCCGACGAGCAGCGGGAACCAGCCGCCGTCGGGGACCTTGGTGAGGGTCGCGCTGAAGAAGGCGAGGTCGACGGCCAGGAAGAGGATGAGAAGTGGCACCCGGCGCGACGGCTTCCAGGTCCACAGGGACGAGATCAGCGCCGCGAGCAGGAAGGTGTCGATCAGCATCGCCCCGGTGACCGCCACGCCGTATGCCGAAGCCAGCTCCGAGGAGCTCCGGAAGGTGAGGACCAAGACGAGCGCCGCCGCCATCAGCGTCCAGTTGACCACCGGGATGTAGATTTCGCGATGCTCGGTGGTGTGCTCGATCCGGAGCCGGGGCACGAAGCCGAGATGGATGGCCTGCTGGGTGACGGAGAAGGCTCCGGTGACGACCGCCTGGGTGGCGATGGTCGCGGCCAGGATCGAGAGGAGGACCAGAGGCAGCTCGAACCCGCGCGGGGCGAGGCTGAAGAATGGGCTGGCCGAGGCGGCGGGATCGGACAGGATCAGCGCCCCCTGCCCCAGGTAGTTGAACATCAGGGCCGGCAGGACGAAGAAGAACCAGCCGTGGCGGATCGGGCGCCGGCCGAAGCGGCCCATCTCGGCGTAAAGCGCCTCGGCGCCGGTCACCGCGAGCACCACCGAGCCGAGCGCCAGGAAGGCGAGCCAGGGCTGGGCCGCGAAGAAGCGGAAGCCGTGGCGCGGGTCGAGCGCGGCGACGATCTCGGGATTGCGGGCGACGGCGACGGCTCCGAGCAGCCCGATGGTCAGCAAATAGAGGGAGATGACCGGCCCGAACCAGCGTCCGAGCCGCCTCGTCCCTCCCTTGCGGCCGACGAACAGCCCGACGATGATCCCCGCGGCAAGCGGCAGAACCGCCGGCGCGAGGCGCGGATCGACGACCGCCAGGCCCTCGACGGCGGCAAGCACCGATATCGCCGGGGTCACCATCGAATCGCCGTAGAAGAGCGCGCAGGCGAAGACTCCAAGCAAAACGATCCCCCCGCTCCACCGCCCCTTGCCGCCGGTCTTGCGCGAGATGAGGGCGAGCAGGGCAAGGCTTCCGCCCTCTCCCTTGTTGTCGGCGCGGATCAGGATGGTGACATATTTCAGGGTCACCACGATGATCATCGCCCAGAAGATCAGGCTCAGGACTCCGAACACGTTGAGCGCGTTGGGCAGAAGCTCGTGATGGCCGGTGAAGGCCTCCCGGAAGGCGTAGATCGGGCTGGTGCCGATGTCGCCGAAGACCACCCCGATCGCGCCCAGGGCGAGTCGCGCCTGCGAGCCGCCGCGCGCGGGCGGCAGGTCCGCGGTGGAATCGGAGGCGATGGGGGCGTCGGTCATGTCGGAAAGGCGGCGGCGTCTAGCATGGCGAAAGGCGCTTCGGCAACGGCGACAAAGCCGGATCGCGCCGCTATAGGGCCGCCCAACCATCGCATCAGGAGTCGGATATGCGCGTCGGCGTCCCCAAAGAGATCAAGAACCATGAATATCGGGTCGGATTGACCCCGGCCTCGGTCGCCGAGCTGGTCAGCGCCGGTCACGAGGTGATCGTCGAGACGAGGGCCGGCCTCGGAATCGACTTCGACGACCAGGATTATATCGACGCCGGGGCGAGCATCGCCGCCGACGCCGCTTCGACCTTCGCCGGCGCCGACATGATCGTGAAGGTGAAGGAGCCGCAGCCCCAGGAGATCGCTCTGCTCGAGCCGCGCCACCTGCTCTTCACCTATCTCCACCTCGCGCCCGATCCCGAGCAGGCCAAGGGCCTGATGAAGTCCGGAGCGACCTGCATCGCCTACGAGACGGTGACCGCCAACGACCGCTCGCTGCCGCTGCTGAAGCCGATGAGCGAGGTCGCGGGCCGGATGTCGATCCAGGTCGGCGCCCATTATCTCGAGAAGGAGCAGGGCGGCCGCGGCGTTCTGCTCGGCGGAGTCCCCGGAGTGGCTCCGGCGAAGGTCGCGATCCTCGGCGGCGGGGTGTCCGGCGTCAACGCCGCCCAGATGGCGGTCGGGATGCGCGCCGACGTCACCATCTACGACATCTCCAACGCCCGGCTCGCCGAGCTCGACATGTTCTTCGGGAGCCAGATCAAGACGGCTTATGCGTCACGTGCGGCGATCGCCAAGGCGGTCACCAAGGCCGAGCTGGTGATCGGCGCCGTGCTCGTGCCCGGCGCCGCGGCGCCCAAGCTGGTCACCCGCGACATGCTGAGGACGATGAAGCGCGGCTCGGTGCTGGTCGACATCTCGATCGACCAGGGCGGCTGCTTCGAGACCTCGAGGGCGACGACCCACGACAATCCGGTCTACGAGATCGACGGAGTCATCCATTATTGCGTCGCCAACATGCCCGGCGCCGTCGCCCGGACATCGGCCTTCGCGCTCAACAATGCGACCTTGCCGTTCGTTCTCAAGCTCGCCGGTCAAGGCGCTGAAGCGGCGATGAAAGCCGATCCGCACCTCGCCAACGGGCTCAACGTCTCCGGAGGCAAGATCCGCCACCAGGCGGTGGCCGAGGCGCTCGGCCTGCCGTTCGAGCCGGCGTAGCCCCGCCATCCCGGCGAAAGCCGGGACCTCGGGACAGGAAATCTCGGCGGGTCTCCCCGAGGCCCCGGCTT
>DASQJV010000098.1:0-2631 GCA_035630855.1 Allosphingosinicella sp.
CGCGGCGTCCAGCGCCAGGACCGGATCCCTAGCCTCGATCGCCGCGGCGAGGCGTCGGCGCTGCAGGCCCATGCTGTTGGGGAAGGCCTCGGCGGCGCGCTCGACTTCGGCTGCGCTTGCGAAGCTCGCGGGCGCCGCGGGCCAGTCGGCGGCGGGACGGCCGCGCGCGGCGGCCGCGGAGGCGAGCAGAGCGGCGAGAAGGAGGATGGTTCGCATCGGCCCGGTCTAGCCGGTCCGGTCAGGCCCGCAACGCCCCTGCGACGAGCTTGTGAAGCCTGGAGTGGAGCTGGTCGTTGGCGGCCAGCACCTGGCCCTTGGCGAGCGCCGTGTCGCCGCCCCGGAAATCGGTGACGAAGCCGCCCGCCTCGCGGACGAGGAGGATCCCGGCGGCGATGTCCCAGGCCTGGAGATCCTCCTCCCAGAAGCCGTCGAAGCGGCCCGCCGCCACCCAGGCGAGGTCGAGCGCGGCCGAGCCGAAGCGCCGGATCCCGGCGACCTGCGGACCGACCGCGTCGAGGATCTTCTGGAAGCGGTCGAGATGGCCATGCCCGAAATAGGGCACTCCGGTGGCGATCAGGGCGTCGGCGAGGTCTCGGCGGGCGGAGACCCTCAGGCGGCGCTCGTTGAGCCACGAGCCCCTGCCCTTTTCCGCCCAGAAGCTCTCGTCGGTGAGCGGCTGGTAGACCAAAGCCTGGGTGATCTCGGGCCGGCCGCCGGCGCCGCGCGGATCCTCGACCGCGATCGAGATTGCGAAATGTGGGATTCCGTGGAGGAAGTTGGAGGTCCCGTCGAGCGGATCGACGATGAATCGCGGCTTGTCGGGATCGCCGTCGATCGAGCCGCCCTCCTCGAGCGTCAGCCGCCAGTCGGGACGGGCGTGGCGAAGCTCCTCGACGATCGTCTGCTCGGCCTTCTTGTCGGCCATCGACACGAAGTCGGCCGGCCCCTTGCGGCTGACCTGGAGCTGCTCGACCTCGCCGTAATTGCGCCTCAGCTGCGGAGCCGCCTTGCGCGCCGCGCGCTGCATGACGGTGATCAGGCCGGAATGGGAAACCATCGTTAACTCCTAAACCCTCTCCCTGTAGGGGAGAGGGACAGCCGCGAAGCGGCAGGGTGAGGGCGTGAGGCTTCCCCTCACCCTCCCAAGCTTCGCTTGGGCCCCTCCCTCTCCCCTACAGGGAGAGGGGTGATCAGTCCGCCCGCCTCACATAAGTCTGCTCGTAGACGTCGACGACGATCTTCGTGCCAGCGCCGATATGCGGCGGCACCATCACTCGAACGCCGTTCTCGAGCAGGGCCGGCTTGTAGCTCGACGACGCCGTCTGGCCCTTCACCACCGCGTCGGCCTCGACGATGGTCGCCTCGATCGTGTCGGGGAGCTGGACCGAGATCGGCCTTTCCTCCCACAGCTCCATGACCACGTCCATTCCGTCCTGGAGGAAGGCGGCGGCGTCGCCGAGCAGGTCGGCGGGAAGCGTGATCTGCTCGTAATTCTCCTTGTCCATGAAGGTGAGCTGGTCGCCGTCGCGGAACAGGAACTGGAAGTCCTTGGTGTCGAGCCTGACCCTTTCCACCGTCTCCGCCGAGCGGAAGCGGACGTTGTTCTTGCGGCCGTCGATGAGGTTCTTCATCTCGACCTGCATGTAGGCGCCGCCCTTGCCCGGCTGGGTATGCTGGATCTTGACGGCGCGCCAGATGCCGCCCTCATATTCGATGATGTTGCCGGGACGGATGTCCACGCCGCTGATCTTCATGCGTCACTCACTGTCTGGAAAGAGCCGCCGCGGGCCTTAGCGGCAGGCGGGTGATGGAGCAAGGGAGCCCACCCGTCATTCCGGCGAAGGCTATTTCGTCCCGACGAGCAGCGGATAGGGGTTGATCGGGGTCCCGTCATACCATTTCTCCCCCTCGGCCATCCTGTTGATCGCGAAATGGAGGTGGGGCCCGGCCGGGTTGGCGTTGCCGGTCGAGCCGACCGTTCCGATCGCGTCCCCCTGCTTCACCGCCTGCCCTTCGTGAAGCCCCGGAGCATAGGCCTGGAGGTGGGCGTAATAGAACATCCACTTGCCGTCGGGGGAGCGGACATAGGCGGTGATCCCGCCGCCGCCCTTGCTGTCGAACAGTTTCTCGACCGTCCCCGGCGCCGCGGCGATCACCGCAGTCCCGTGCGGCGCCATGATGTCGATGGCGTTGTGGACCCGGGCGCCGCCGGAGCGGGACTGGGTGTAGGTATCCTGGAGCTCGCCGGCCTTCACGCCCGCCACCGGCACGGCGAGGCCCGTCGGCCCGAGCACCAGCTCCGCGCGCGGGGTGGGGTCCGGGGAGGGCGGCGGCGCGGCGGTCGGGCCGGGAGCCGAGCTCGAGACGCTCACGCCGCTATAGGCCATGAACCAGAAGGCGCTGGTCAGAGCGCAGGTGACGACCGCGGTCACCAGTACGATGAAGAAGGTTCTCAGCCGTTCCATCCCCGCCCAACGCAACTTATTCCTCACCCGTTCCGTTCGGGGACCCGATGGGGTGCGCGCTGCCATAGCCCGTCATTCCGGCGAAGGCCGGAATCCATGGACACCGGAGCGCGAAGCCCCGTGCCGCCCTGTTCATGGATCCCGGATCAAGTCCGGGATGACGATT
>DASQJV010000099.1:0-6747 GCA_035630855.1 Allosphingosinicella sp.
GTGACCGACGCCCAGATGGATCAATTCTACGCGATGAGCTATTCCGGAGCCCCGCGGGCGGCCCTGAGGCGGATCCCGGAGAGCTACCATTTCATCATGCTCGATGCTCCGGCGGCGTTCCAGGCGGAGCTCAAGGCGTTCCTGGCGAAATAGATCCTCCCCGCGATTTCCGCGGGGAGGGGGACCGCGCGAAGCGCGGTGGAGGGGTTCTTCCCAAGCCAGCAAGGCCCCTCCACCATGCTTCGCATGGTCCCCCTCCCCCGGAAATCCGGGGGAGGATTTCAGGCCAGCAAAAACGCCCTTATCCACTCCGCGACCAGAGCCCGGTCGTTGGGGCGGTCGAGGGAGGCGATGGCCTTGTCGGGATCCGGGACCCGGGCCCGGCGGTGCTCGACCAGGGCCTGGGCGTAAGCCGGCTCGAACTCGGGGTGGAACTGCATCGAGATCGCCGGCGAATCCTCATAGTCGAGCATTCCGAACGGGGTGAAGGCGTTGCCGGCCAGCACCCGGACGCCGGGCGGGGCGACCGCGACCTGGTCCTGGTGCGAGACCGGGACGGCGATCCGGGCCGGCGGCGACCCGCCCATCCACGGCGCGCTTTCGCGAATTTCGTAATCCTGGAGGCCGATGCCCCAGCCGCGCTCCGATTTCTCGACCCGGCCTCCGAACGCCTCGGCCATGGCCTGGTGGCCGAAGCAGATCCCGACCAGCTTCGTCCGCCCCTTCGCCCGGCGAAGCAAGTCGAGCAGGGGCGCGATCCAGGGCAGAGGCTCGTAGACCCCCGCGGCCGAGCCGGTGACCAGCAAGGCCGGGTGGGAGTCGGGCGCTGCGGGAAGCTCGCCGGCCGGGACGTCATAGGCGCGGACCGAGAAGCCGGGCCCGAGCAATTCGGCGAACATGGAATCGTAAGTGCCGAAGCTGGCCAGCTCCGGCGGCGGGCCGCCGGTGTTGAGGATCCCGATCTCCATGGGGCAGCCCTAATGGCTGTCCCGCCCGGCGGCTAGAGCCGGTCCTGTTCCGGCTGAAGCCCCTGTTCCCCGGCGAAGGCCGGGGTCCAGCTCACCCGAGTGGGACTGGGCCCCGGCCTCCGCCGGGGCGCAGATCAGCGGTCGCCTTTGTCGCCCTGGCCGGACTCGACCTTGGTCTCGGCGTGCTGGCGCCGGTCGGCGGCGAGGCTGGCGCCGACGTCGGCGACGTCCTTGAACCTGCCTTCGGCGTCGCGGCGCACGAAGCGCTTGTCGTTGCCGGTGTCGATCAGCTCGCGCTTGCGCTCGGCCATGACTCATTCTCCCGAGTTGTTGCGTCGGGTGAAGAATCCCTGGGGAAGAGCGGAGTTCCTCGACTGTTTCCCGGCGAAGGCCGGGACCCAGTCTTGCTCACATTGGTTGGACCCCGGCCTTCGCCGGGGAGCAGACCGCCTCAGGCGGCCTCGAACTCTTCCTCGCGCTCGACCGGGCCCGAATCCTGGCCCTTGGCGGAGACGTCGCGGTCGACTAGCTCGATGATCGCCATCGCGGCGGCGTCGGAGGCGCGGATTCCGGCCTTGATCACGCGGGTGTAGCCGCCCTCGCGGCTTTCGTAGCGCGGTGCGAGGACATCGAACAGCTTTCTGAGCTGGGTGTCGTCGAGCAGGCGCGAGTGGGCGAGGCGGCGGTTGGAGAGGCCGCCCTTCTTGGCGAGCGTGATCAGCTTCTCCGTATAGGGGCGAAGCTCGCGCGCCTTGGCGAGCGTGGTCGTGATCTGCTCGTGCTTGATCAGCGCGGCGGCCATGTTGCGGAACAAGGCGGCGCGGTGGCTCGAGGTGCGCTGCAGCTTGCGGCCGGAATTGCGGTGACGCATGTCTTCATCCTTCGTTCGTCCGGGAACCGTATAGGGACCCCATCAAAGTATTACTTTGATGGGAACCCTGGTATTCCCGGCCGGGCGGTCGTGATGGGAGACCGCCCAAATCCCAAAATGCGACGGCGGAGCCCTCGGGCCCCGCCTGCGGGGGTTCCCCAAGCGCAAACCGGGCGTAAAGTCAAGGCCGCAGGCGCGTCCGGACCCGAGTCGTGCGGACGCATTGAGGCCCGTGGACCTGGAGGCGGCGATGCGCATCATCTTGCTGGCGGCGGCGATCATCGGTGCGGCGGCGATCGGAACGGCGGCGGCGGCCCGGCCGGGGAGACCGGGCCCGGGCCCGGGCCCCGGCGCCGGCCCGCCAAGCTGGCTCAACGCCCCCGGCAGCCGTCATGGCGGCAAGGCCGGCCGCACCGGTTTCGGCAGCAGCCCGGCCAAAGGCGACCGCCGCCCCGGCCGAGGCCAGGGCCGCTTCGCCGGCAACGACTTCTACGCCTATGGCGGGGCCGGAATCGTCGGACCGGTGGGGGCGGTCGATCCCTACGGCAACGGCTTCTTCACCGGCGCCGGCGGGCAGATAAGCCTTCGCGGCGGCCGCCCCCATTTCGACTATGACCGCTCCTACCCCTATGAATGGGGCTCCGCGGCCGGCGGGCGCCGCGAAGGGGCGGTCGAAGAGGAGCGGGCGAGCGAGCCGCCGCCGCGCTGCACCCTGGAGCACGGGGTGAGGGTCTGCCGCGGCTGGTGAGCTCCGGCCCGCGCCTCAGAGCGCCTCGACGATCGTCACGTTGGCGAGCCCGCCGCCCTCGCACATGGTCTGGAGGCCGTAGCGTTTGCCCTTGGCCTTGAGGGCGTGGAGGAGGGTGGTCATGAGCTTGGTCCCGGAGGCTCCGAGCGGGTGGCCGAGCGCGATGGCGCCGCCGTTGACGTTGAGCCTGGCCGGGTCGGCGCCGATCTCGCTCAGCCACGCGAGGGGGACCGGGGCGAAGGCCTCGTTGACCTCGTAGAGGTCGAAGTCGGCGATGCTGATGCCGCTGCGCTCGAGGGCGCGGCGGGTGGCCGGGATGACTTCCTCGAGCATGATCACCGGGTCGCCGCCGGTGACCGTGAGGTTGACGATGCGGGCGAGCGGGGTGAGGTTGTGCTCCCTCAGCGCCTTTTCCGACACCACGACCACTCCGCTCGCGCCGTCGCAGATCTGGCTGGCGTTGGCGGCGGTGATTCTGCCGCCTTCCTTGATCAGCTTCACAGACGCGATGCCTTCCAGCGTGGCATCGTAGCGAATGCCCTCGTCCTTCGTATGGAGGGTCTCATTGCCCTCCGAATCGACGCCCTTCAGAGGCACGATCTCCTCGTCGAAGGCGCCGGCCTCGGTCGCCCGGGCGGCCTTGCGGTGGCTGTCGAGGGCGAATTGGTCGAGCTCTTCTTTGCGGAACCGGTATTTCTCCGCGATCATCTCGGCGCCGATGAACTGGCTGAACATCGGCACCCCGAACCGGTCCTGGATCCGCTTCGAGAAGGGGCCGGTGCCGATCCCGTGCTGCATGGGGAGGGTGACGGGAAGGCCCATCGGCACCCGGGTCATCGACTCGACGCCGGCGGCGATCACCACGTCCTGGGTGCCGCTCATCACCGCCTGGGCGGCGAACTGCACCGACTGCTGCGAGGAGCCGCACTGGCGGTCGATGGTCACGGCGGGGACCGAGGTCGGGAGCGACGAGGCGAGGACGGCGTTGCGGCCGATATGGAAGGCCTGCTCGCCGGCCTGGCCGACGCAGCCCATGATCACGTCCTCGACCAGGGCGGGATCGAGGCCCGATCGCTCGATCAGCGCGTCGAGCACCTCCGCGGCCATGTCGGCCGGATGCCAGTCCCTGAGGGCGCCGCCGCGGCGGCCGCCGGCGGTGCGGGCGGCGGCGACGATATAGGCTTCGGGCATGGCGGCGGGCTCCTGTCGTTTCGGGCGATGTAGGGGCGCGGGGGAGGGTGGCGCAACTCCCCTCTCTTGCAGGGCGGGGAGGCTCTATTCGCTGGCGGTCCCGGCCGGTGCGCGATATGGGTCCGAAATGGCTCTAAATCCCTTTACCCGTCATCCCCATGAGGTCGGCGAGACCTATCCCGAGCATTTCGGGATGGCCGCCGGCTTCGGAGTCCGGATGATCGTCGGCGGCCTCGGCTGCTTCGTCCATGCGGTCTTCCCCTTCCTGTGCGAGCGCACCGGAAGCGATACTGTGAAGGCCCTGAACTCGAAGCTCGGCAAGAGGGTCGACAAGCCCAATTGGGAGCGGCACCCGATCATTTGAGCGGGAGCGCGAGCGCCACCTCAGCGTCACCCTGAACTTGTTTCAGGGTCCAGCCGGTCATACACTCTGCCGGTGGAGAACTGGACTCTGGAACGAGTTCAGGGTGACGGGGGAGGGGCTCATACTGACGCTGGACAGCTGGTTCGTCGCGGCGCACGCCATCGCTTTCGTGGGATGGGCGGCCCTGTTCGCCTTGCCGTGGCTCGGCCGCCGCCGGGCGGTGCTGGCGGCGCGATGGGCGGCCGTGCCGCTTTGCTTCCTCTACCTCCTCTTCCTATTCACGCATCTGAAGGCGATCCCAACCGATTCCGGCTACACGCTGGCGGCGATCGGCCGATTCTTCGACAAGCCGGTGATGCTGCTGGTCGGGTGGATCCATTATCTGGTGCTCGACCTCTGGGTCGGGAGCTGGGAGGCGGAGCATTCGGAGAAGGCGGGGGTGCCCTACGCCCTGCTTCTGCTCTGCCTTTTCACGACGATGATGATCGGCCCGCTCGGCCTCCTCCTCTATCTGGCGGTCGCCGCGTTTCGCGGGAACAAGGGCAGTCCCTGAGCCGATTGCGTCCGATTGCGGACAAGAATCTGTACGGCAGCGGACAGAAAGCATGCCGTTTGTCGACCATTCGAGCGCGTTCGTCGCCCATTTCTAGGCAGTTGGCCGTGGCTCGCTTCTTGCAGACGATGACGCTTGTAATCGTCGACAGGAGGTTCGGGTGGGCAAGGTGCGTTGGGCGGGTGTAGCGGCGGCGGCCTTGCTGTGCGGGGTGGCGGCGCCGGGCCGGGCGGCCCAGGCCCCGGGCCCGGACGGGCGGACCCTCTACGAGGCCGCCTATTTCGCCCAGTTCGCCCCCTCCAACGCGCTCCAGATCGTCCAGCGAGTCCCCGGCTTCACGCTCGAGCTCGGCAATCTGGATGTCCGCGGCTTCGGCCAGGCGGCGGGCAACGTCGTCATCAACGGCCAGCGGCCGAGCTCGAAGAGCGACACTCTGGAGACCATCCTGGCGCGGATCCCGGCGAGCCGGGTGGCCAGGATCGAGGTCGGGCCGGGCGACCTTTTCGGCTCCGAATTCGCCGGCAAGCCGCAGGTCGTCAACGTCGTCACCACCGCCGCGGGGGGACTCGCCGGGACCGTCAACGGGACCCTGAGGCGGACCTATACCGGGCGGGTCGAGCCTGACCTCACCGTCTCGGCTTTGATCCGCAGGGGCAAGTCGAGCTTCAACGCCTCGGCCGGCTACCAGGCCTATCCGACGACCGAGGAAGGGTTCGACCGGGTCACCTTCCTGCCGAGCGGCGAACTCAAGGAATATCGGGAGAAGGTGAACCGGATCTCCGACCGCACACTCTTCGTCTCCGGCGCCTGGGAGCATAATGCCGGCGACAACCGCACCGCCCACCTCAACTTCCGGGTCTCGCAGAACTGGTTCGACCTCAAGCAGACCAACGACGTCTTCCCGGTCGGCGGCACGGTCCGCGACGACCGGCTGACCCAGGATTACGACCGGCGCAATTACGAGCTGGGCGGAGACGTCACCCGGCCGCTGTGGGGCGGCGGATTGAAGCTGATCGGACTCGCCACGCGGCGGCAGCGGAGCGACGTCGACACCTCGCTCAACCGGGTGGAGGGGGAGGTGATCGGGGGCTTCGTCCAGGATATCGACAACGTCCGGGACGAAAGGGTGCTGAGGTTGGTCTGGAACCGCTCCGACCTCGCCGGCTGGAGCGTCGAGGCGGGCGCCGAGGGCGTCCTCAACAAGCTCGACAGCGACGTCAATTTCTTCCGGCTCGACTCCGGCGGGACGCAGACCCGGATCGACCTTCCGGTCGACCAGGCGGTGGTCGAGGAATATCGCGGCGAGGCCTTCGTCAACGCCGGCCGGCCGCTCTCGAAGAGGCTTCGGCTCGACATGGGGGTCACCTACGAGGTCTCGCGGCTGACGGTGAGCGGCGACGCCGAGGCCGAGCGGGTGCTGAAATTCGTCAAGCCCAAGGCCAGCCTCGACTATCGCGACAAGTCGGGCTGGCACGCCCAGCTGTCGCTCGCACGGACCGTCGCCCAGCTCAATTTCGACGATTTCATCAGCACCGCCGAGCTCACCAACGACCGGGTTAACGGCGGCAATGCCGATCTCGTCCCGCAGCGGGCCTGGGAATTGCTTGCGACGCTCGAGCAGCCGATCCTCGGCGACGGAGTGGTCAAGGTCCAGGCCGGCTACAACCGGATCTCGCTGGTCCAGGACCGGATTCCGACCCCGGAAGGCTTCGACGCCCCGGGCAACCTGGGCAACGGCCGGATGCTGATCCTGAAGAGCACGATCGACGCTCCGCTGGCGAAGCTCGGGATCAAGGGCGGCCGGCTGACGGTCAACTCGTCGCTGATCGATACGTCGGTCAGGGACCCCTATACCCTGCGCAAGCGCCAGTTCTCGGGCTATAACCAGTTCTCCGCCGATGCCAGCTTCCGCCAGGACCTCGGCAAATGGGCCTATGGGGCGACCTTCTTCTACAACGAGCCGACCTACTTCTTCCGCCAGAACGAGATCGACCGGCCGTGGGGCAGCCAGCCCTACGTCACCGCCTTCGTAGAATACCGGCCGAGCCCGAA
>DASQJV010000100.1:0-3862 GCA_035630855.1 Allosphingosinicella sp.
AGAAAAATCGTTCGGGCCGAGCCTGTCGAAGCCCTCTCCTTCCCTTACGCAGTCGGAAGGAAAGCCCTTCGACAGGCTCAGGGCGAACGGAGCGGGTCTCATCGTCCGCGCGCTCACTTCAGCGCCTCCTCGATCGCCGTCTCGATCTCCGCGATCTTGAAGGGCTGGCCGGAGACCTTGTTCACCGGCCGGGCGTCGACGAGATACTGGTCGCGCAGAAGCGTCTTGAGCTGGCCCTTGTTCATCTCGGGAACAATGATCCGCTCGTAAGATCCGAGCAGCTCGCCCAGGTTCCTCGGCAGCGGCCAGATGTGGCGGATATGGATGTGGGCGACGTCGAGGCCCCGGCCTCTCGCGCGCCGCACCGCCTGGTGGATCGGGCCGAAGGTCGAGCCCCAGCCGACCACGGCGAGCTTCCCGCCGGCCTCGCCGAGGCAGACCTGCTGGTCGCCGATCGACTCCGCCACTCCGAGCACCTTGTCGGCGCGGATGTCGGTCATCGCCTGGTGGTTGGCCGGGGCGTAGTCGATATGGCCGGTTCCGACATTCTTCTCGATCCCGCCGATCCGGTGGGTGAGGCCGGGGCTTCCGGGCCGGATCCAGACCCGGGCGAGCTTGGAGTCGCGGGCATAGGGGTTGACCGCCTCGCCTTCCGCCGGGGGCTCGTCGTGGAAGGCGACCGGAAAGGGCTCGAAGCCGGCCATGTCGGGCACTTTCCACGGCTCGGCGGCATTGGCGATATAGCCGTCGGTGAGCAGCATGACCGGGGTCATGTACTGGACGGCGATCCGGCAGGCCTCGATCGCGCAGTCGAAGGCGTCGGCGGGCGAGCGGGCGGCGATGACCGGGAGCGGAGCGTCGCCGTTGCGGCCGTAGACCGCCTGGTAGAGGTCCGACTGCTCGGTCTTGGTGGGAAGGCCGGTCGAGGGCCCGCCGCGCTGCGAGTTGACGATGACGAGCGGAAGCTCGGCCATGATCGCGAGGCCCATCGCCTCCATCTTGAGCGCGATCCCCGGCCCCGACGAGGAGGTGACCCCGAGGCTTCCGGCATAGCTGGCGCCGATCGCCGAGCCGATCGCCGCGATCTCGTCCTCCGCCTGGAAGGTCGTCACCCCATATTCCTTGAGGCGCGAGAGATGGTGGAGGATCGCCGAGGCCGGGGTGATCGGATAGCCGCCGAAGAACATCGGCAGGCCGGCGAGCTGGGCTCCGGCGACCAGGCCGATCGAGACCGCTTCGGCTCCGGTCACCGTCCGGTACAGCCCCGGCTCGGCAGGGGCGGGATCGATATGGCGCTGCGGGATCTGGCCGCCGATCTCGGCGGTCTCGCCATAGGCATGGCCGGCGTTGAGAGCCGCGATATTGGCCTCGGCGAGCTCGGCCGCCTTGGCGAACTTGGTGCGGAGCCAGTCGACGATCGGCGCCCGGTCGCGGTCGAACATCCAGAGCGCCAGGCCCAGCGTCCACATGTTCTTGCAGCGCAGGGCTTCCTTGTTGCCGAGGCCGAACGGCTTCACCGCGTCGAGGGTGAGCTGCGAGATGTTGAAGCGGATGACCTGCCACTTGCCGAGGCTTCCGTCGTCGAGCGGATTGGCCTCGTAGCCGGCCTTGGCGAGGTTGCGGGCGCCGAACTCGCCCTCGTCGGCGATGATCAGGCCGCCGGGCTTGAGATCCTCGACATTGGTCTTGAGCGCCGCCGGGTTCATCGCGATCAGGACGTCGGGCGAATCGCCGGCGGTCTCGATCGCCGCCGAGCCGAAATTGATCTGGAAGGCGGAGACCCCGAAGGTCGTCCCCTGGGGCGCCCTGATCTCGGCCGGGAAATCGGGGAAGGTGGCGAGATCGTTGCCGGCGAGCGCGGTCGACAAAGTGAACTGGCCGCCGGTCAGCTGCATGCCGTCGCCGCTGTCGCCGGCGAAGCGCACGACGACGGCCTCGCAGGCCGTGTCGGCATTCGCCTCCTCGGGGGTCAGATAATGGGTTGCCGTCGCCAATCTGGCTTCCTTCGTCGCAATTTACCCGATCACCCTAGCGGCGCGGGCGGCTGCTAACAACGGGTGGCCGCCAGGCCGGAACGGCGGAGGTCGCGAGTCAGTCGGCGCTTTCGGCGCTGTCGGCGGCCCCGGCCGGGTCGCGATCCTGCCGCTGGCTCTGCTCCTGCGGGGCCTTGCGCTCGACCTTGCGGCAGACGCGCTCCGGAGTGATCCGACCGGACATCTGGACCGTCCGGCAGACCTTCTTTTCCCTGGGAGCCTCCGCCTTCTCCTTGGCGGAGGCCGCGGGGGCGACGATCAGACCCGCGGCGAGGGCGGCCATGACATGGAACCTAAGCATTTTCCCTCCCGGGGGCTGACAGGATTCCGGCCCTAGCCCGAACGGCGCGAGCCGGACAGGGCCTAGTTGCGGCCCGAAGCGTTCCCGACCGCCCGAGCGGCGTCGCGCTGGTTCTCGGCGGTGATCACTTCCCACTCGGCCTTGGTCCGGCAGGTCTTCTTGGCCGGGATCCGGCCGACGGCGGGCATCTCGATCCGGCAGACCTTCTTCTCGCCGGCAGCGTCCGACTTTTCCTTGGCGACGGCGACGCCGCTGCCCATCGCGGTGGCGGCAACCACCGCTACAATGCTGATAATACGCATGTTTTGACCCTCCGTAAGCGCGGCCTAATGCTGATTTGCCGCGAAAAAGTCAAGCGGAAATAGGGACTTGCATCCTTTTCCTGGCTCGCCCTGCCGCTTTTCGCAATCCTGGTCTATAGCCCCCGCTCGATGCTACCGGACCCTTCAGGAGAGACGATGACCGACCCTTATGTGCGGCCCGACGTCCAGCTCTTCCTCGACTATTACAACAAGCTGCCGGGACCCCGAGCCCATGAGGTCGGGCCGAACCAGGCGCGGGCGATGATCCTCGCCTCGCGCCACGTCGCCGACGCCGAGGTCGGCGAGCTCTCCGTGATCAGGGATCTCGCCTGCCCGGGGCCGGACGGCGAGATAAGCCTCCGGCTCTACGACGCGCGCGAGGCGCGGGGCCCCGGGCCTCTCGTCCTCTTCTTCCACGGCGGCGGCTTCGTGTTCGGCGATCTCGACACCCACGAGCCCTTTTGCGCCGAGGTGGCGCGCGGGCTCGATCTGCCTGTGCTCGCGGTCGACTACAGGCTCGCCCCGGAGCACCCCTTCCCCGCCGGCGCCGAGGATTGCATCGCCGCGGCGCGCTGGGCGGCTGGGAGCCCGGCCGGGCTCGGCCGGCAGGTGACCGGCCTCGTCACCGCCGGCGACAGCGCCGGCGGCAATTTCGCCATCGTCGTCGGCCTCGCCCTGAGGGACGAGCCCGCCGCCGTGCCGGTGATCGCGCAATGGCCGATCTACCCGGCCGCGGACCCGGCCAAGGGCTATCCCTCCTACAAGGATTTCGGCGAGGGCTATTTCCTCAGCCATGACGGAATGGCCTGGTTCGACGGCTGCTACCGTCCCGACAAGGCCGACTGGCGCTATTCGCCGCTGCTCAAGAGCCAGTCCGGAATGCCTCCGACCCTGGTCCTGACCGCGAGCCTCGATCCGATCCGCGACCAGGGCCGGGCCTATGCCGCCGCCTGCGCCGAGGCGGGCGTGCCGGTCGTCTTCCGCGAAGCGCGGGGCAACATCCACGGCTTCATCAACCTTCGCAAGGCGATACCCTCGTCGGAGGAGGACATCAGGGGCGCGGTCGAGGCCCTGAAGCTGATCCTGAAGGAGGTTCGGCCATGACCGACGCCGGCTACCGTCCCGCCGTCGGCATCATGCTGGTCAACGCGGAAGGCAAGGTGTGGGTCGGGCAGCGGCTCGACAGCACGCTCGAGGCCTGGCAGATGCCTCAGGGCGGCCTCGAC
>DASQJV010000101.1:0-10538 GCA_035630855.1 Allosphingosinicella sp.
GTTGTGGGCGATGAGGCCGGAGGCCGCGGCGAGGATGTGCGGGGTCGAGCGGTAATTCTGCTCGAGCCGGACCACCTTGGCGCCGGGGAAGTCCTTCTCGAACCTCAGGATGTTGGCGATCTCGGCGCCGCGCCAGGAGTAGATGCTCTGGTCGTCGTCGCCGACGCAGCAGATGTTCCTGCGCTCCTGGGCGAGCAGCCGGAGCCAGAGATACTGGCTCTGGTTGGTGTCCTGATATTCGTCGACGAGGATATATTTGAAGCGCTTCTGGTAGAGCTCCAGGACCTCGCGATGCTCCTTGAGGATGACCAGCATGTGGAGCAGCAGGTCGCCGAAATCGCAGGCGTTGAGCGCCTTCAGCCGCTCCTGGTAGCGGGCGTAGAGCTCGGCGCCCTTGCCGTTGGCATAGGCCTCGCTCTCCGCGGCGTCGATCTGCTTCGGGGTCCAGCCGCGGTTCTTCCAGCGGTCGATCAGGCCTCCGAGCATCCGCGCCGGCCAGCGTTTCTCGTCGATGTCGCTGGCCGAGATGAGCTGCTTGAGCAAGCGGAGCTGGTCGTCCGTGTCGAGGATGGTGAAGTTGGACTGGAGTCCGACGAGCTCGGCGTGGCGGCGGAGCATCTTGGCGGCGACGGAATGGAAGGTGCCGAGCCAGGGCATGCCCTCGACCGCGTCGCCGACCTGCCGGCCGACCCTTTCCTTCATCTCGCGAGCGGCCTTGTTGGTGAAGGTGACGGCGAGGATCTCCGACGGCCAGGCGAGCCGGCTGTAGACGAGGTGGGCGAGGCGCGCGGTGAGGGCCGCGGTCTTGCCCGTGCCCGCGCCGGCGAGGACCAGGACGGGCCCGTCGGTGGTCAGCACGGCCTCGCGCTGGGGCGCGTTGAGCCCGCGCAGATAGGGGGGCTCCGGCGTCTGGGGCTGGGGGAGAGTCACGCCCGAACAGGTAGGCAACGCGAAGGGCCGGGGCAAGTGAAGCCTTGGCTTGCGCCGGCCCGTCGGGCATCGTATCGCGCCCGGAACAAAGGGAGGACGTGAAATGCCCGAGGGAGGCTGCCATTGCGGCGCGGTGCGCTACGAGATGCCGGCGGAGGCGATCCATCAGGCCCTGTGCCACTGCAGGGACTGCCGGCTGCATAGCGGGGCGCCGATGGTCGCCTGGGGGCTGGTGCCCCAGGACCGGCTGAAGGTGGCGGGGGAGACCCGAACCTATGCCTCGTCCGAGCACGGACGGCGGCATTTCTGCGGCACCTGCGGGACGGCGCTCTTCTATACCAACGAGATGATCTTCCCCGGCACGATCGACGTCCAGATCTGCACTCTCGACGATCCCGACTCGATCCCGCCTTCGGCGCAGATCCAGGTGGCGGAGCGAATCGGCTGGATGAAGACGGCGCACGAGTTGCCGGCGTTCGAGCGCTATCCGGGCTGAGGGAGCTTTCGCAGCAGGGTGATCTTCGCCTTGCCGTATTTGCGCTCGCAGTCGAGCTCATAGCCTTCGCAGGCGACCGTCTCGCTTCGGCCGGTCTCCACGCTCACCCATCCCCCCGGCGCCACCGGGAGCATCGCCAGCACGGGCGCGGCGATGGCGCTGCCGTAGGGCGGGTCGAGGAAGGCGAGGTCGGCGGGGGCGGGGAGGGCGGCATGCTCGGCGCTCCTCGCCAGGACCTCGCCCGAGGCGCCGAGGGCGGCGAGATTGGCGCGGATCGCCTCCACCGCCGAGCGGTCGTTCTCGACGAAGACGCAATGAGCGGCGCCGCGCGACAAAGCTTCCAGGCCGAGTGCGCCGGAGCCGGCGAAGAGGTCGGCGACCTGGAGGCCCTCGAAGCTTCCGAGGCGGCTTGCCAGCATCGAGAAGAGCGCCTCGCGGACCCGGTCGGCGGTGGGGCGGGTGGCCTGGCCCTGCGGAGCGACCAGCGGACGGCCGCGCCACCGGCCGGCGATGATCCTCACTTCTTCGCTCCTCCCCGGAACGGGGAGGGGGACCGCGGCGCGGAGCGCCGTGGTGGAGGGGGCCCGGCGTTGGAGCGGCGCGGAGGCGGGCCCCCTCCACCATGCTTCGCATGGTCCCCCTCCCCGTTCCGGGGAGGAGCTTTCAGTCCCTTCCGGAACGCCACCAGATCGTGCTGCCTCACCTCGTCCACCGCCCCCGCCGGCAGGTCGGCGAGCGGAAACGGTCCGTAGGATGTGCGCAGGAGGCGGGACACCTGGAGTCCGAGATGCTCGAGCACCCGGCGGACCTCGCGATTCTTGCCCTCGGTCAGCCTCAGCTCGATCCAGGCGTTGCGGCCGGTTCGCCGCTCGAGATTGGCGTCGATCGAGCCGTAGCGAATGTCTTCGATCTCGACGCCCTGGATGAGCTCCTCGAGCCGCTCCTGGCTGATCTCGCCGAACACCCGGGCGCGGTAGGTGCGCTCGATCCCGGACGAGGGCAGCTCGAGCTGGCGCTTCAATTCGCCGTCGGTGGTGAGGAGGAGCAGGCCTTCGGTGTTGAGGTCGAGCCGTCCGACCGGCATCACCCGCGGCAGGCCGGCGGGCAGCCGGTCGTAGATGGTCGGCCGGCCCTTGGGATCGCGTTCCGTGGTCAGAAGCCCAACCGGCTTGTGATAGCGGAACAAGCGCGCCGGCGCGGGCGCCTTGACCGGCCTTCCGTCGACGGTGACGCCGTGGAGCGAGGCGAGCAGGGTCGCTGGAGTCTCGACGGTCTTGCCTCCGATCGCGATCCGCCCTTCGGCGATCATCCGCTCGACCTCTCGGCGCGAGGCGATTCCGGCGCGGGCGAGGAGCTTGGCGATTCGCTGGCTATCCCTGGGCGGGGCGGGGGGCGGGGGCAGTCTGTCCTCCTTGTAGCCGGACGGGCGGAAATATGCGCTCAGTCGATCAGCCCCCCATGGCACCGCAACCCCTCCGCGCTCGTTACGCAAGAGAAACCGATACCCGGTGGGCAAGGGCGCGCATTAGATGTTGTTCGGCAAACGTGAAAGGGCGATCCGACGGATTCTCATCGTCGAGGACGAGCCGCTCGTCGCCTTCGACAACGAGCATCTGCTTCGCGAATGCGGCTATGAGGTCGTCGCCACGGTCGATACGCTCGCCGACGCGGTTCGGGTGCTCGGCGAGGAGGAGGTCGACCTCGTCCTCAGCGACATCAAGCTGAACGGCGACGGCGACGGCATGGACGTCGCCCGGGCCGCTGGGGCGAGGCAGGTGCCGGTCCTCTTCGTCACCGCCAATTGCCCGCTCGAGGCCCGGAGCCTCGGCATCGGCTGCCTCGCCAAGCCCTATACGGACAAGGTCCTGAAGGGGGCGCTCGAGGCGGTGGACCGAAAGGTGTCGGGGAAGCGGGCGAAGAGACTCCCGGCCGGGCTGAGCCTGTACGAGGAGGTTTGAAATCCTCCCCCGGATTTCCGGGGGAGGGGGACCAGCCGAAGGCTGGTGGAGGGGCCTTACAGAGTCTGAAGAACCCCTCCGCCGCGCTTCGCGCGGCCCCCCTCCCCGAGAAATCTCGGGGAGGAATTAGATGAGCGCCGCCGCCACCTGGTCGTGGAAGTGCTTTATCCCGGTCTCGAGCGTGCCCAGGGTCAGCTCCTTCACCACCCCGGTCGCGAGCCCTTCCTGGCCGAGCGCCGCCGCCCGATAATCCTCGCCTCCGAACACGCCCTCGTCGAGCAGGGCCCAGCTGCGCTGCCAATGATCCTCCTCCTCCGGGGTGGAGGGCGGCTCGGGGATCAGCATGAAATCCTCCACCAGGGTCCGGCCGACGCTCTGCGGCATCAGGACCATCAGGTTCACATAGTCGGGGCTCATGATCATGATCGTCGCCGGGAAGAGCTGGTAGGCGAAGGTGATGACGGCCCGGAGCGCCGACCAGTCCATATGGTCGATGTCGGCAAGATGGTCGATCCGGCCGACCGCCGAGCGCTGATGGCGGCCCAGCCGGTCGCCGGCGGTCACTCCGTCGGTGAAGAATTTGGCGATGGTCGGAGCGTGGAGGCGCTGGACGTGGTAGCTTTCGAGGAAGGCGTCCATGATCAGCTTCCAGTTGGAAGCGACGTCGTGGACCCGGCGCCGGTAGAGATGATGGCCGGCGAGGCCGAAGGCGTCGAACTCGGGCGCGAGCGATTCCGCGTCGGCGAAGTCCGCTTCCTCCCGGGCGAACCAGATCAGACCGCCCGACTCGCGGGAGGGAAGCTCGACGAGGCCGTAGCGGCTCCTGTCGAGGCCCGGGAAGGTGTCGGGCCGGGGCATTCCGGCGAGGGCGCCGTCGAGCGCATAGGACCAGGCGTGATAGGGGCAGACGATGCGCGGCGCTGAGAGCGGCTCGCCGCCCTCGACCAGCCTCGTCCCGCGGTGGCGGCAGACATTGTAGAAGACGTGCGCCGTGCCGGCCTTGTCCCGAGCCAGCAGCAAAGGGATCCTGAAGCCGTCGTGAGGCACCGCCATGTTGCCTCGGGGAAGCAGGGCCGAGGGGGCGATGACCTGGGGCAGGCGGTGGAACAGCCGCTCCTGCTCGCGCTCGAAATGGTCGGGGTCGATATAGGCGGAGGCGGGGACGGTCGTGACCGCCTCGCCGTGGCTGCTCTCGCCGCGGGCGACCAGGGCGGCGAGGGCGAGCTGCCCCTCGGTCGGTCGCAGTCGGCTGGGCATGTCCATGGCCCGATTGTGCGATTCCCAGCGAGAGAAGACAAGCCGTCGGCCGCGCTTTGCAATCGGCGCAAAAGCTCTAAAAGCCGGGAGACGGGCAAGAGGAGCGTCGAGTGGAGCAGAAGCTGACCGGATGGCGACTCCTCGGCGCGGCGCTCAAGGATCGCAAGACCGCCATCATGCTGGTCTTCGGCTTCTCGGCCGGGCTGCCCTTCTCGCTCCTGGTCGGGACCCTCAATGCCTGGCTCGGCGAGGCCAAGGTCAACCTCGCCACGATCGGGATCATCTCGTGGATCGGCCTCGCCTACGCCTTCAAGTTCCTGTGGGCGCCGCTCGTCGACCGGACCGTCCTGCCGGGGCTGGGCCGGCTCGGCCGCCGCCGCGGCTGGCTCGTCCTGTGCCAGCTGGTGCTGGCCGCGACCTTCCTGTCGCTGTCGCTGACCGATCCGGCGCTGGCCATCGGCACCTTCGCCATGGTCGCGGTGGTCGGCGCCTTCGCCTCGGCGACCCAGGACGTGGTGATCGACGCCTGGCGGATCGACGTCGCCGACGAGAAAGCGACGGTCGACATCCTCTCGTCGGTCTACCAGATGGGCTTCCGGACCGCGGCCCTGATCGGCGGGGCGCTCGCCCTCGTCCTCTCCGCGCGGATCAGCTGGCCGGGAGTCTATGCGGTGATGGGCGTCGTCATGGCGCTCACCATCGTCGCCACCCTGATGGCCCCGGACACGGCACGGCCGCCCTCCGAAGTGGGGATGAAGGAGCTTCGCGAGCCGGGCGCGGTCGAGCCGCGGCTGCGCGCGCTCGGTCTTGCGGTGGTCGGGCTGGGCTGGGCCTGGGCGATCCTCACGGTCGCCTTCTTCATGGTCCGGATGCTGAACGTCGATCCGGCCGACCCGAACCCGCCCAAGGCGAGCGAATTCACGGCGAACATGGGCCCTTGGATCATCGCCGCGACCGTCGCTCTCCCCGCGCTCGTCGCCACCTGGTTCAACTGGCTGGAGAAGAAAGGGGAGAGGGTCCTCACCAGCGCCGAGCCCGCGCGAAGCGGCTGGTCGCGAGCGGCCGACCATAGCTACGCCGCCCTCATCCTGCCGCTCGCCGACCTGATCGCGCGCCTCCGCTGGAGCGTGATCATCGTGCTCGGAATCATCCTCACCTACCGGCTGACCGACAGCATCTGGGGGCCGTTCGCCTTCCCCTTCTACCTCACCGAGCTCCACTACAGCGCCGACGAGGTCGCCTTCGCGTCCAAGGTGTTCGGAGTGTTCATGACCATGGCCGGGATCGCGATCGGGGCCTTCCTGTTCGTGACCGTCGGCCGGATGCCGACCCTCGTCCTCGGAGCGATCGTCGCCGCCGCCACCAACCTCCTCTATGCCGACCTCGCGGCGGGAGGCGGCGGGATCGACGCCTTCGCCAATTTCTTCGGCCTCAACAGCCTCGGAGTCGATCCGAGGATGGTCCGGCTGATGGTCGCCATCTCGGGCGAGAACATCGCCGGCGGCCTCGCCGGGGGCGCCTATGTGGCCTATCTGTCGTCGATCGCGAGCAAGACCTACAGCGCCGTCCAATATGCGCTTCTGTCCTCGCTGACCCTTCTCGTCGGCTCGCTCGGCCGAGGCGCCCTGGGCGAGATGATCGACACCGACGGCTATGTCGCGGTCTTCTACCTCACCGCGGCGCTCGGCGCGATCGCGGTCGTCTTCTGCATCCTCGAATGGATCCGGACCGCGCATTCGAGCCGGCGCGAGAAAGCGGCTCCGGGGCTGGTGCCGACCAGCGACGCCGCCCGCGCGGCGGAGGGGGACACGCCCTGATGCCCTTCTTCATCGCCACGGTGCTGGTCCAGATCGCCTGCGTGGTCCATCTGATCCGCAACGGCCGCCCCAGCCTGTGGCTGTGGGCGATCATCCTTCTGCCGATCGCGGGCTCGGCGGCCTATGTCGTGATGGAGATCCTGCCCGGCCTGTTCCAGCGGCGCGAGGTCCGCGCGGTCAGGGCCGCGGCGGTCAAGAGGCTCGATCCGGAGCGGGAGCTTCGGGCCGCGCGCGAGGCCGTCGACGTCGCCGACACCGTCGCCAACCGGACCGCTCTCGCCGACGCTCTGGCCGAGAGCGGCCAGTGGGGCGAGGCGGTGCGCCACTATCGCGAGGCCGTCGCCAAGACCCCGGGAAAGGACCGGGCCGCGCTCCTCAGGCTCGCCAGGGCCTGCCTCGAGGCCGGCAACAGCGCCGAGGCGCGGCGGCTGCTCGAGGCGCTTCCGGAATCGGCCTCGCCGTCGGAGAACGACCGGGCTTCGCTGCTGCTCGCCCGGAGCCTGGAGGAACTGGGCGAGACCGGCCGCGCCGAGTCGCTCTACGCGGAGCTCGGCCAGCGCATGCCGGGCGCCGAGGCGCAATGCCGCCAGGCGGCGATCCTGATCGCGGCCGGCCGCGGCGGCGAGGCCGTCCCTTTGCTCGAGGAAGCCGAGCGCCGGGCGCGCCGGCTCGACAAGATGGAGCGGCGCAAGGAGGCCGAGATGTACGACTGGGCCGCGAGGACGCTGGCGGAGCTGAGGGGATGACGGCTAGGCTGGCACCTGCCCGTTGGCCCTGAGCACTTCGCCGGCCAGATAGAGCGAGCCCATCACCAGGACGATGGGCGGCCGGTCGCGGTCGGCGTGGCGGGCGATCCAGCCGAGCGCCGACTCGACGTCCCGGGCCGCCTGGGCGGTGAGCCCGGCCGAGCGCGCGGCGGCGGCGAGATCGGCGGGGTCGTGGTGCGGATGGCCCGGCACGGGCACCGGGTGGAGGGTCGCGGCCCGGTTGGCGAAGGGCTTCAGGACCCCGGCGCTGTCTTTGTTGGCGAGGAGGCCGAGGACGATGTGGAAGGGCCGGTCGCCGGGCACCCGGGCCCGGAAGAAATCGGCGATGGCCCGGGCCGCCGCCGGATTGTGGCCGCCGTCGAGCCAGAGCTCGGATCCCGCCGGGAGCAGGCCGGCGAGCGGCCCCGGCGCCAGGCGCTGAAGCCGGGCGGGCCAGTCCGCCCAGCCCATCGCCGCGCGCAGCGCCGGGGCGCGAACCGGGACCGCCCGCTGGAATCGAAGCATCGCCACCGCCAGGGCCGCGTTCATCGCCTGGTGGGTGCCGCTCAGGCGGGGGAGGGGGAGCTGAAGCTTGCCCTGATCGTCGCGATAATGGAGCCGCTGGCGGTAGACGATCGCGTCCCACCGACCGCCCCGCGGGAGCCAGACCGCCCCGGCCGAATCCGCGGCCTCGCCGATCCGCTCGCCGAGCCGCTCGGGATAATGTTGGGTGACCAGCGGAACGCCCCTCTTCGCGATCCCCGCTTTCTCCGCCGCGACGTCCTCGATCCGGTCGCCGAGGAACTGCTGGTGGTCGAGGCCGAGCTGGGCGATCCCGCAGACCGCCGGCGCCGGGACGACGTTGGTGGCGTCGAGCCGGCCGCCGAGACCGACCTCGACGATGCAGGCGTCGGCCGGCTGCCTCGAGAAGGCGAGGAAGGCGGCGGCGGTGGTCGCCTCGAAGAAGCTGACCTCCATGCCCGCCGCGCGATCGAGCGTCTCCTCGAGCAGGGCGGCCAGGGGAGGGTCGCCGATCAGCTGGCCGGCCAGCCGGATGCGCTCGTTGAAGCGGACGAGATGGGGGCTGGTGTAGACGTGGGTGGTCAGCCCGGCCGCCTCGATCGCGGCGCGAAGGAAGGCGCAGGTCGAGCCCTTGCCGTTGGTTCCGGCGACGTGGAAGACCGGCGGAAGGCTGCGCTGCGGATTGCCGAGCCGGTCGAGCAGAGCGGAGATCCGCTCGAGGCCGAGGATGTCCGAGCCCGGGGAGAGGCTGGCGAGCCGGTCCAGCTGGCGCTGGACGGCCGGATCGGAGGAGACGGCGCGGTCCAATCAGTCCTCCCTGCCGCGAAGCGGTGGGGAGGGGGACCACACGAAGTGTGGTGGAGGGGTAGCTGGAACAGGCCGGCGCGAGCTACCCCTCCACCAGGCTTCGCCTGGTCCCCCTCCCCATGCTGCGCATGGGGAGGACGAGGAACTCACGCCGCCGCTTTCTGCTCGGGCGTCAGATAGGAGATCAGCCGCGCCAGGGTGTCGCGCAGCGCCCTTCTGTGGACGACCATGTCGACCATTCCGTGGGCGAGCAGATATTCGGCGCGCTGGAAGCCTTCGGGAAGCTTCTCGCGGATGGTCGATTCGATCACCCGCTGGCCGGCGAAGCCGATCAGTGCGCCGGGCTCGGCGATCTGGACGTCGCCGAGCATCGCGTAGGACGCGGTGACCCCGCCGGTCGTCGGATCGGTGAGGACGACGATATAGGGCAGTCCCGCTTCCTTCAGCTCGGCGATGGCGACCGTCGTCTTGGGCATCTGCATCAGCGACAATATGCCCTCCTGCATCCGGGCGCCGCCGGCCGCGGTGAAGATGACGTAGGGGCATCGGTCGGCGATCGCGGCCCGGGCGCCGTCGAGGAAGGCGGCTCCGACCGCCATTCCCATCGACCCTCCCATGAAGGCGAAATCCTGGACTCCGACGACGGCGCGATGGCCCTCGATCGTGCCCCGGGCGTTGATCAGGGCATCGCCCTCGCCGGTCGCCGTCCGGGCCGCCTTGAGCCGGTCGCTGTAGCGCTTCGAATCGCGGAACCTCAGCGGATCCTCGCGCACCTGGGGCTGGGGGAGCATCGAATAGCCCGGATCGAACAGGCTCTCGAACCGGGCTCGTGGGCCGATCCGGCCGTGATGGTCGCAGCGCGGGCAGACCGAGTCGTTCTCCTCCCATTCCTTGGTGAAGATCATCGCGCTGCATTGCCGGCATTTGTGCCAGAGATTCTCCGGGGTCTCCCTCTTCGGCATGAAGGGGATGGAGTTACGGACTCGGTTCAGCCAGCTCATCGGGGTCTCCTGAGAGGGGCGGAGATAGGAGCGTGGGGGGAGGCTTGTCTAGAATATCCTCCCTGCCGCGAAGCGGCGGGGAGGGGGACCACACGAAGTGTGGTGGAGGGGTAAATGGCAGAAGCCGATGCAACTACCCCTCCACCAGGCTTCGCCTGGTCCCCCTCCCCATGCTCCGCATGGGGAGGATTTAGAGCGTCGCCTCGATCGCCCTTGCGGCGAGGTCCGGATCCTCGGCCTGGGTGATCGGCCTTCCCACCACCAGGATCGAGGCTCCGGCGTCGAGCGCCTTGCGCGGGGTCATCACCCGTTTCTGGTCGCCGGCATGGCTGTCCGCCGGCCGCACCCCGGGGACGACGAAGAAGCCCGCGGGCCACAATTTCTTGGCCGCCGCGACCTCGTTGCCGGAGCAGACGACCCCGTCGAGCCCGGCTTCGCGCGCGAGAGCGGTCAGCCGCTCGACCTGGGCATGGGGATCGGGGTCGAGGCCGATCGAGCCGAGGTCGCTTCCGTCGAGGCTGGTCAGGACCGTCACCGCGACGACCTTGGTGCCGGTCGGCGCCGCCGCCTTGGCGTCCTCCATCATCGACCGCCCGCCGGCGGCGTGGACGGTGAGCACCGCCGGCTCGAGCGGCCGAAGCGACTGGATCGCCTTGCCGACCGTGTTGGGGATGTCGTGGAACTTCAGGTCGAGGAAGATCGGAAGGTGGAGCTCCGCCATCTCGCGGACCCCGTGGCGGCCGTTGGCGCAGAAGAATTCGAGCCCGAGCTTGATTCCGCCGACATGGTTCCTGACCCGGGTCGCGATCGCTTTCGCCCGGTCGAGGTCGGGCGTGTCGATGGCGACGAAGATCGGGCTCTTCATGCGGTCGGCCAGACTTTACTGTCGGTCGCGACCCGCTCGCCCTCGCCATTGTCGACGGCGACGGGCCTGGGCGCCGGGGGCGCGGCGACGCTGACCTGGCGCTCGGCGGGCTCGAGCCGGCGCTTCAGGCTCCACAGCC
>DASQJV010000102.1:0-12543 GCA_035630855.1 Allosphingosinicella sp.
CTGTTCGCCGAGAAGGCCGCTCTGCGCGTGCTGGCCCAGGGGCAGGGGCCCGTCGAGGCGCCCGGCCTCGACGTCGCCGACGACCATCCCGCCGCCCGCCTCGCCGCCGCCGGAAGCCATCCCGACCTGATGCGCCTCGAGCGGCTGCCGCGCGAGAACAGCTCGACCGGCGAGCTGGCGCGGAGCATCAGCGTCGACCAGGTCCGCTCGCTGCAGCGGCTGTTCAACACCACCGCCTCGCTCTCGCCCTGGCGGGCGGTGATCGTCGATTCGATCGACGACCTCGAGCGCAACGCCGCCAACGCCCTGCTCAAGAATCTGGAGGAGCCGCCGCCGAGCAGCGTCTTCTTCCTGGTCAGCCATTCGCCCGAGCGGCTCCTGCCGACGATCCGCTCGCGCTGCCGCCCGCTCCGCCTCTCGAAGCTGGACGGCGACGCCATGACGTCAGCCTTGAAGGCCGCCCTGCCGGATGCGGACGACAGGGAAATCGGCGACCTGGCCGCCGCCGGCGACGGCTCCCCGGGCCGGGCGCTGGCCTGGCGGGGGCTCGATGTCGCCGGCCTCGACCGGGCCATGGCGGAGCTCGTCCGCGACGGCGATCCAGTCAATGCCCGCCGCTCCGCGCTCGCCCAGAGCCTCGCCCTGAAATCCGCCCAGCCGCGCTACGAGGCCTTCCTCGCCCGGGTCCCCTCGGTCATCGCCGCCGAGGCCAGGAGCCGGCGCGGCTCCGCTCTCGCCCAGGCCCTGGGAACGTGGGAACGGGCCCAGGGCCTGGCCTCGAGCGCCCGCGGACTCTCGCTCGAGCCCGAAAGCGTGGTGTTCGAGCTCGCCGGCATGCTCGCATCCCTGGCGCCGAGCCGCTAAGGCCCCGCCATGGCCGAGCCCTTCTACATCACCACCGCGATCAACTATCCCAACGGGCCGCCCCATATCGGCCACGCCTACGAGGCCGTCGCGACCGACGTCATCGCCCGCTTCCAGCGCGCCATGGGACGCGAGGTCTTCTTCCAGACCGGGACCGACGAGCATGGCCTGAAAATGGCCCAGGCGGCGCGCGAGCGAGGCCTCACGCCGGCCGAGCTCGCCGATGAAATGTCGTCCATATTCCGTGACATGGACGAGCGTCTTGAGATTTCCTACGATCGCTTCATCCGGACCACCGAGCCCGCCCATCATCGCTCCAGCCAGGCGATCTGGAAGGCGATGGCCGAGCGCGGGGACCTCTATCTCGGCCGCTACGAAGGCTGGTACTCGGTCCGCGACGAGGCTTATTATGACGAGAGCGAGCTCGTCGCCGGCGAAAGCGGCGAGAAGCTCTCGCCGCAGGGCACGCCGGTCGAATGGACGGTGGAGGAGAGCTGGTTCTTCCGGCTGTCGGCCTATCAGGAGCGGCTGCTCGCCCATTATCGCGACAATCCCGGCTTCATCCGCCCCGAGAGCCGGCGCAACGAGGTCATGCGCTTCGTCGAGGGCGGACTGTCCGACCTGTCGGTCTCGAGGACCAGCTTCGACTGGGGCGTCAAGGTCCCCGGCGACGAGCGCCACGTCATGTACGTGTGGCTCGACGCACTCACCAACTACATTACCGGAGTGGGCTATCCCGACACGGAATCAGAGACTTACAGGAAGTTCTGGCCGGCCGATATCCACATCATCGGCAAGGACGTGGTGCGTTTCCACGCGGTCTACTGGCCCGCATTCCTGATGTCCGCGGGCGTCGAGCTGCCCCGGATGATCTTCGGCCACGGCCACGTCCTCCTGCGCGGCGAGAAGATGTCCAAGTCGGCCGGCAACGTCGTCGACCCGGCCGGGCTGATCGACCGGTTCGGGGCCGATTCGGTGCGCTACTTCCTGATGCGCGACGTCACCTTCGGGCAGGACGGGAGCTACAGCCCGGAGGCGATCGTCGCCCGGGTCAACGCCGACCTCGCCAACAGCTTCGGCAACCTCGCCCAGCGCACCTTGTCGTTCATCGTCAAGAATTGCGGCGGGATCCTGCCGTCGGGCGGGCGAGGGGAGGGGGCCGATTCCGAGCTTCTCGACCTCGTCCGCCGGACGACGGCGAATGACGTGCCGGCCCTCTTCGCCGAGCTTTCGCTCAGCCAGGGCATCGAGGCGTGGATCCGGGCGGTCTTCGCCTGCAACCAATATATCGACGCCCAGGCGCCCTGGGCGCTCCGCAAGACCGATCCCGAGCGGATGACCGCCGTCCTCGCGACGCTCTGCGAGGCGATAATCGACCTCGCCGTCGCCATCGCGCCGGTGGTGCCGAAATCGGCGGCGAAGCTGCTCGACCAGATGGGAGTGCCGGAGCTCGAGCGCGACTTCACAAGCCTCGCCGACACCGGCCGCTACGCCCGCCTCGCCGGCTCCGGCTTCGTCCTCGCGCCGCCCTCGCCTATTTTCCCGCGGCTGGAGCTGCCGGAAGAGGCGTAGCGGCGGGCCTGGGCAGAGCGGGGGCGTCGGTCCGCTTGATCTTGGTCAGCCGCTGACCCTTGCGGAGGATCAGCTGGCAGGTCCGCTCCCCCTCGCAGGCGATGATCGTCCCGGTCTTCCCGTCGACCCGGACGATCTGGTCGCCGAAGGCGAAGGCGTCGAAGCGGGGCGGGCCCGGCCGGGCGTAGACGGCCAGGCCGACGATCGCCCCGGCGATGACGATCCCGGTGGTGATCTTGCCGACCGCGGCGTCGATCGCTTCCCCCAGCATCGCGCTTCGCGGCGCCGGGTCGGACGGATCGAAACGATGGTCGGTCATGGCACTCTCCTCGGGCTCGATTGGCGACGGCATAGCCGATGGCGGGCCTCGCCGTCACGGCGTCGAACATGACTTTCGGGGACAGTCGCGCAATCGCCCGCTCAATAAGCGTCGAAATCGACGCCCCGGAACACGATCCTGCCCGGATCGGGGACGAAGCCGCCGCCGGTCAGATCCTTGAAGACGAGGTTGAGCGGGGAGGGGCGAAGCCGCATCGGGATGGGCAGGAAGGCGGAACCCTTCCAGTCGATCCGCGGATCGAGCCCGAGCCAGAGGCGCAGCGGTCCCCGGGCCCGGCCGGGAGGCGCCGGGCTTTCGAGGCGCGGGCCCTGGTGGAGAATGGCGTCGACGCCCGGCAGGCCGGTCACCGAAAGCAGGGCCGACTGGTTGGCGCTCCGAACCTGCGCATAATGGGCCTCGGGATTGGCCATCCGCCAGCGCAGCGCCTCCTCGCTCCAGATCCGCTCGAAGCTGGGCCGGAGGCCGGTCTCGCGCTGGCTCGGCAGGCCGAGGCCGATCCGGGCGTCGAGCGGACGCAGCATCCGGAACCGGGTGAGGAGGGGACCCGTGCTCCACTTGTTGCCCGTGGCCAGGCAGAAGGCGTAGCCGAGGCTCTGCGCCTCCTCGAACATGGCGGCGCTGATCCGGCTCTGCAGGCGCCGGCCGCGATGCCCGGGGTGGACGGCGCCGTTGACCGTATACATCCCGAGGCGATCCTCTCCCTCCAGCCGGCAGGGGAAGACGATCGCCGCCATATGCCCGACCAGCTCGTCGCCGGCGAAGGCGTTGCAGCCGACCGCCATGCCGTCGGGATTGCCGCCGTAATGCCACTCCAGATAGCGCGCGGTGAGATGCCGCGCCTTGGGAAAGACCTGGCGCAACAGCCTGGAAATCCGTTCATATCCGCGGGCGTCATGCTCGAGGCGCTCGAACCTGTAATCGTCAGCCATGCCGATCGCGCTCCAGGCGCAGCGCTCCGCCGACCCGGTGGGCATGAGGTCCGTAGGAGACGAAGCAGAAACCCAGCGACGCCGCCATCTCGAGCCGGGGCAGGACCGCGCCGCGGTTCGCCCGCATCAGCAGGTCGAACGGGCCCCAGCGCCGGAATCCGGCATGGGTGAAGCGCTGCTCGGTGTCGATGTCATAGGGGTGATGATAGCCGGCCACCGCCTCGCCGCGGCTCAGCAGCCTGGTCAGCGCCCGGCGGAGGACCGGCCGCGGCAGGATTCGGAAATAGAGGCCCCCGACCGGGACCGGCAGCATCCGGAAGGGGAGCAGGGTCACCGGCAGCTCGACCACGCCCTCGATCAGGCGCGGCGCGGTCCCGAAGCCCGGATTGCCGTAGAGCGGGCTTCGGGCGGGCAGCACCGAGCTCGAATAGGCGAAGCCGAGCCCGGCCAGCGCTTCATAGGCCCATCCGGTCTCGGCGGTGAGCGAGAAGCAGGGGGCGCGATAGCCTTCGATCGCCCCGGCGCCGGCCGACCGCAGGGCGTCGAGGTTGCGCAGGACGTCGTCCCGGAACCGGGCCTGGCCGAGGCGATCGAGCGGGACGTGGGAATCGGAATGGCAGCCTATCTCGTGACCCTCCGCGGCGATCCGGGCGACCAGTTCGGGATGCCGGCGCGCCACTTCGCCGACGAAGAAGAAGCTGCCCCTGCCGCCGTGCCGGCGAAGGAAATCGAGATAGGCTCCGACCAGCTCGGGCACCCGCTCCGGCAGGCGCTCGCCGTCGGGCAGGTCGAGCCGGGGATCCTCGACGTCGACGCTGAACAGATAGGACGCGGCGCCGGTCACCGGGCCTGTCCCCTCCGGGCAAGGTCGGCGACGCCGCCGGCGGCGAGCAGGATCAAATGGGGCAGGATCGGAGTCCGATAGCGCCAGTCGAAATCGACCTGCACCAAAGCGTGGAAGAGGGCGTAGGAGAGGACCGCCCCGAACGCGGCGAGGAAGACCTTGCGCTCGGGCCCGGCGAAGCCTGTGCGCCCGCGCCACAGGGCGACGGCGAGCCAAAGGGCGAGAGAGTAGCAGGGCAGGAAGAAGGCCAGCTCGGCGAGCCAGTGCACAAGGCTGTAGTCGGCTGCGCCGATCGCGAAGAAATGGGCGAAGCGGTCGGCCGAGATGAGCAGGTAGTCGGTCAGCGCGGCTGGCGGGCGGTGGTAGGTCTCCGGCCGGCCGCTCACCACCTCGCCCAGGGCATATTCGGCGGCCACGTTGCGGAAGGCGGTCGAGAGCGGGTCGAAGGGCCACCGGCCCGGATCCTGGACGATCCAGGCGAAGGCCAGGGCGCCGGCGGCGGCGATTGCGGCGAGGGCGGCCAGCACCGGCCCGCGCCCGATCGCCCGGCCTCCGGTCCTCGACAAATAGATCGCCCAGGCGAGGTCGGGCAGCAGGACCATTCCGGTGGGGCGGTAGAAGATTCCGGCCGCGGCCGGCGCAAGCACTATCGTCCACCCTCTGGAATCGCCGAGGATTCGGGCCGCGGCCAGGGTGAAGATGGCGAAGGCCAGGAGGACGAAGGTGGCGTCCGAGAGCACGAACGGAACCCACATCAGCAGGTCGAAGCAGCCGAGATAGAGCAGGAGCGCGCCCCAGGCCGCTGCACCGCTGCCGGTCGCCCGGGCGGCGAGCCGGACGACCAGCAGCCCGAGCCCGACATGGGCGGCCAGGTTGAGCAGGACCGCCGCGGTCGCCCAGCCGTCGCCGAAGGTGAGGCGCAAAAGGCCCAGCACGGTCGCGAACAAAGCGTAGAGGATCGGCGGGAAGCCGACGCTGGCCTCGGCGAGCAGGGTCGGATAGTCGAAGCCGCTCTCGACCAGCCGCGCCGACCAATAAGCATAAGCCAGGCTGTCCGGCGCCATTCTCACTCCGGCGAGGAAAACATGAACGCCGTGGGCGGCGGCGATAAGCAGGGCCGCCAGCCACAGGGGCGGCGGCCCGGCGAGGCGGCCCGGCAGCGATCCCATCGTCCTCATTCAGCAGGCCGAGCTCCGGCGGAAGAGGGGCTCCCGGGCGGCCCTGCGCGCGTCGTAGAGGCCGGCGGAGGCGAGGAAGCCGAGGCCGAGCAGAAGACAGGCGGCCGCCGCTCCGGCGGTGTCGAGGCCGCTCCGGCCGAGCAGCGTCTCGAACCACTGCCATCCCGCGAGGCCGGCGGCCGCGGCGATCATCGCCATCGCCGCCGCGAGCTTGACCGAGCCGAGATTCCACCGCCCGGCGAAATATTTGGCGCGCAACCGGCGGACCAGGCGGCTCGCGGTCATGATTGCGAAGCGCGGCGCGACCCTGCGCAGGCTGAGGCTGCTTCCCGAGCCCGGATAGCAGGCCGGAAGCGGCACGTCGGCGACGACGGCGTCGACGAGGTTCAGCCGGAACAGCATGTCGGTCTCGAAGAAGAAGCAGTCCGCAAGCGCCTCGAGCCCGATCCGCTCCAGCGCCCGGGCGTGGACCGCCGTATAGCCGTTGGCCGGGTCGCCGATCCGCCAATAGCCGGTCGCGGCCCGATGGAGCATGGAGAAGGCCATGTTGCCGGCACGGCGGACCGGCGGCATCGCCTTCAACGCTCGCGGGGCGCTTCCCGAGGGCATCAGCCGCTCCGGAGCGAAGCGGTTGCCCTTGGCATAATCGGCCGCGCCTTGCAGGATCGGAGCGCGCAGGCGGGGGATGTGGAGCGGATCCATCTGGCCGTCGGCGTCGAGCTTGACGACGATCTCGGCGCCGTCGGCCAGGGCCCGGGCATAGCCGCGCTTCATCGCTCCGCCGACCCCGAGGTTGCGCGGGTTGCGAAGCACGGCGAGCCGGGAATCCTCATGGTCCCTGAGGGCCCGCTCGCCGGTCGAATCGGGGCAGCCGTCGTCGACGACGTAGATGAGCTCCACTTCGGGGCCGATCGCGCCCAGAACCGAGCCGATCGTCGCCGCGGCCCGAAAGGAAGGGATGACGACGGCGATACGCGCGGCTCGGCCTCCGGCCGGAGCGGGGACGGGGTCGGTTCGGTCCGCGCCGCTCGATTCGTCAGGCCGCTTCATCGAATCCCCGTCCCGCAGGCCCCATGCGGGCGCATCAGCTCGTCGGGCCGCGTCCTAACAGAAACGGCCTTTCACACCAGAGCCTTGAAGGGCCGAGCGCACAGCGGCCCAGACGGCGCTTGCGCGGAGGGGAGGGGATGGGGCTAAGGAGAAGAGGATGTTCACCGACAGCCATTGCCACCTCAACTACAAGGGCCTGGTGGAGGATCAGCAGGCCGTGCTCGAACGCGCCCGGGCGGCCGGAGTCGCAGCCATGCTCAACATCTCGACCCGCCGGTCCGAATGGGACGAGGTGATCGGGCTCGCCGAGCGAGAGCAGGACGTCTGGGCGTCGGTCGGGATCCACCCGCACGAGGCCGACGCCCATCCCGACGTCCAGACCGGGACCCTGGTCGAGCGCGCATCCCATCCCCGGGTCGTCGGGATCGGCGAGAGCGGCCTCGATTATTATTACGACCATAGCGACCGCGAGCGGCAGCGCTCGAGCTTCCGGGCCCATATCGCCGCGGCGCGCGAGACCGGGCTCCCGATCATCGTCCATACCAGGGAGGCCGAAGCCGACACCTATGCCATCCTCGCCGAGGAGATGGGGAAGGGCGCCTATGCGGGGGTGATCCACTGCTTCACCGCGAGCCAGGATTTCGCGGACAAGGCGCTCGATCTCGGCCTCTACGTATCGATTTCCGGCATCGTGACCTTCAAAAACGCCAAAGAGTTGCAATCTTCGGCGAAGATGATCCCTTCCGACCGCCTCCTGATCGAGACCGACTCCCCCTTCCTCGCGCCGGTGCCGCACCGCGGCCGGCCCTGCGAGCCCGCCTTCGTCGCCGACACCGCCCGCTTCCTGGCCGCCCTGCGCGACGAGACGACGGAGTCGCTGGCGGAGCGTACGAGCGCCAACTTCCGCAACCTTTTCAGCAAGGTTGACGGATGAAGGTGACAATCCTTGGGAGCGGAACGTCGAGCGGCGTGCCCCGCGTCGGCAACGACTGGGGCCAGTGCGATCCCGCCAATCCGAAGAATCGCCGCCGGCGAGTCTCGATCCTGGTCAGCCACCACAACGCCCGGATCCTCGTCGACACCGGGCCCGACCTTCGCGAGCAGCTGCTCGACGCCAGCGTGACGGGGGTGGACGGGGTCATCTGGACCCACGACCATGCCGACCATTGCCACGGCATCGACGACCTTCGCCAGCTCTACCACGCCCGCGGCCAGCCGGTGGACGGCTATGCGCGCCTCGAGACCCTCGAGAGCCTGAAGCACCGCTTCGCTTACGCCTTCGACGGCAAGAGCGGCTATCCGGCCGTCGCCAACGGCCACCTGCTCCCCGACCATATGAATTTGAACGGGATTTCGGTTCAGGTGGTCGACCAGCCCCACGGCGACATCACCACCGCCGGGCTGCGCTTCGACGCGGGCGGCGCGTCGATCGTATATTCAACCGATTTCAACGAGTTGACGCCGGAGATGGAGATACGTTTCCAGGGCGTCGACCTGTGGATCGTCGACAGCCTGAGGCGCCGGCCGCACCCCACCCATCCGCATCTCGACCTCGCGCTCGAATGGATCGCCCGGCTCCAGCCCAAGCGGGCGCTGCTCACCCATCTCGACAACAGCATGGATTACGACATTTTGATGGACGAGCTTCCCGAAGGCGTGGAGCCCGCCTTCGACGGCATGGAGATCGAGCTGTGAACGACGGCGACCAGGCGCTCAGCGCCGTCTATCTGGCCGGAGTCCTCGTGCTCGTCGTCAGCGCCCTGATGGTGCGCCGGATCCCGATCGGCCAGGGGCTCAGGATGTTCGCCGGCTGGGTGCTGATCTTCCTCGCCGCCTTCGTCGCCTTCGCCCTCAAGGACGATTTCATGGCGCTCGGCAAGCGGATCCTTGCCGAGGGCCGGGGCGAAGGGCAGGTGGTCGCGGTCGGCGAGGAGCTCAGGATCCGCAAGTCGATGGACGGCCATTTCTGGGTGAATGCCGAGCTGAACGGCCACTCGGTCCGCTTCCTCGTCGACAGCGGCGCAACCGTCACCAGCCTCTCGGCGCGGACGGCGGCGCGCGCCGAGGTCGCGACCGGCGGCTTTCCGGTCCTCGTCAACACCGCCAACGGAATGGTCCAGGCCCGTCGCGGCCGGGCCGACCGCCTCAAGGTCGGAGGCATCGAACGCCGCGACCTCGCGGTGCACGTCTCCGAAGCCTTTGGCGATACCGACGTGATCGGCATGAACTTCTTGTCGTCGCTGTCGGCCTGGGGGGTCGAGGGCCAGTGGCTGGTGCTGAAGCCGTGAGGGGGCCTCCTTCAGCGGAGCGGCTTTCATTTTACATAATGTATATTATCGCACTTTGAAATCGACAGGAACGCGTCTAGGTGTCAGACTTGTCGGCCCCCTCGTCAGCTTCCCTCGCCGACCTGGTCGAGATCATGCGCCGGCTTCGCGATCCGGAAAGCGGCTGCGAATGGGATAGGGCCCAGACGTTCGAGACGATCGCGCCTTATACGATCGAGGAAGCCTATGAGGTGGCCGACGCGATCGGCCGCGCGGACCTGGAGGCGCTGAAGGACGAGCTCGGCGACCTCCAGCTCCAGGTCGTCTACCACGCCCGGATGGCCGAGGAGACCGGCGCCTTCGACCTCGATGACGTCATGGCGTCGATCTGCGCCAAGATGATCCGCCGCCATCCCCATATTTTCGGCGACGAGGCGAGCAGCCCCGGCTGGGAGACGCTGAAGGCCGCCGAACGCCACCGGGACGAGGACAAGAGCGCGCTCGCCGGAGTCGCGCTCGCCTTGCCGGCGCTGAAGCGCGCCGAGAAGCTCCAGCGCCGGGCCGCCCGGATCGGCTTCGACTGGCCCGACTCCGCCGGGCCGCGGGCCAAGATCGACGAGGAATTGGCCGAGATCGACGGCGCCGCGGACGCCGGGGAGCGCGCCGCGGAGCTGGGCGACCTGCTGTTCAGCGTCGTCAACTATGCCCGCCATCTCGACATCGACCCCGAAACGGCGCTTCGCGAAGCCTCGGAGCGCTTCGAGCGACGCTTCCGCAAGGTCGAAGAGATCGCCGACAAACCGTTGAAGGATATGGATATAGAGGCGCTGGAAGAGCTCTGGCAAAGGGCCAAGGGGTTATTGTCCTCCCCATCGCCAGATGGGGAGGGCGACCATGCGAAGCATGGTGGAGGGGTAGCTGGCGCTGGAAGTTGAGGATCGCGCGCGAACCTCGGTCCGCGAGCCAATTACCCCTCCACCACACTTCGTGTGGTCCCCCTCCCCGCCGCTTTCGCGGCAGGGAGGACAAGCTAGGCCTTTTGCCTGCTCTGAAGCCTCGCCCAGTCGGCGTCGGAGAGCCTCACCTCGAACACCGTCTCGACTCCGTCGGTCCGCTGGCTTTCGATCCGGCCGTTGGCGTGGAGCCAGGCGATCGATTCGCCGTCCGACGCGCCGAGGGTCACCGTCCGAAGCTTCGCGCCCTTGCTGAGCTTGGCCGAGGCGCATTCGAGCAGCGCGTCCAGCCCCTCCCCGGTCAGAGCCGAGATCCGGATGACGTCGTCGCGCCGGGCCGCCTCGGCCGTCACCCGCTCGCCCTCCTCCGTTTCGAGAAGGTCGATCTTGTTCCAGGCCTCGATCAGCGGGGCGCCCCCCTCCCCTCCGGCGCCGATCTCGGCGAGGACGGCCTCGACGTCCTCGCGCTGCGCGTCGCTGTCGGGATGCGAGATGTCGCGGACATGGACGATGAGGTCGGCCGAGATCACCTCCTCGAGCGTGGCCCGGAAGGCGGCGACGAGCTGGGTCGGGAGCTCCGAGATGAAGCCGACGGTGTCGGAGAGGATCGCCTTGTCGAAGCCGGGCAGCGGAATCTCCCGCATCGTCGGGTCGAGAGTCGCGAACAGCAGATTCTCGGCCATCACCTCGGCGTTGGTGAGGCGGTTGAACAGGGTCGACTTGCCTGCATTGGTGTAGCCGACCAGGGCGATGACCGGCCAGGGCGCGCGCTGGCGGCGGGCGCGGTGGAGGGCCCGGGTCCTGGTGACCTGCTCGAGCTCCCGGCGCAATTTGGCCATCCGGTCGCGGATCAGCCGGCGGTCGGCCTCGATCTGGGTCTCGCCTGGGCCGCCGAGGAAGCCGAAGCCGCCGCGCTGGCGCTCGAGGTGGGTCCAGCTCCTCACCAGCCGCCCCGCCTGATAGTCGAGATGGGCGAGCTCGACCTGGAGCCGTCCTTCCGCCGTCGCCGCCCGCTCGCCGAATATCTCGAGGATCAGCCCGGTCCGGTCGATCACCTTGGCCTTGGTCGCGGTCTCGAGATTCTTCTGCTGGATGGGCGTGATCGGGGCGTCGACGATGACCAGCTCGGCCTCGTCGCGCGCGACCGCCTCGGCGATCGCCTCGACCTGGCCCGAGCCGAACAGCGTCGCCGGCCTCGGCGAGCGGATTCGGAAGTGGAGCCGGTCGGCGACCTCGACCCCGATCGCTTCGGCGAGGCCCGCGGCCTCGTCGAGGCGAGCATCGACGTCGCGCCGTCCCCTCCCCGCCTTCATGTCGGGGAGTGCGACGATCGCCTTGGCGCCTCTGGTAAACTCGCCGTCGGTCGGTTGTTCGTTGAAGTTCAGGCGGCCGGCTCCTCGTCGTCCTGCTCCATGAAGCTCACCGGCCTCTCCGGCTGCACGGTCGAGATGGCGTGCTTGTAGACGAGCTGCGACAGGCCGTCGCGCTGGAGCAGCATGCAGAACAGATCGAAGGCCGCTATTTCTCCCTGCAGCATGACTCCGTTGACCAGAAACATGGTGACGGGCTCGCCCGAGCGCCGGACGGCGCCGAGGAACGCCTCCTGGAGCAGGGCCGGCTTCCGGCCGGCGGCGGCGGCGCCGCTTCCGCCTTCCTCGAAGGCGCGCTCGATCTCGCCCATGTCGAGCGGATGGGCGGGCATGATCGTCGAGATGGCGTGCTTGTAGATGAGCTGCGCCTGTCCGTCGCGGCGCAGCAGCACCGAGAAATTGTCGAACCAGGTGATGATCCCCTGGAGCTTGACCCCCTTGACGAGGAACATGGTGACCGGCGTCTTCGAGCGGCGCAGGCCGTTCAGGAACAGATCCTGGAGGTTGTTGACCTTGTCGGCCATTTCCCACTCTCCTTATTGGCGGATCGTTGTCCGCGGAGGCGCCCGCGAAGGGCGTCTTTCATAATGTGGAGCGTAGCGTCGCCGAAACAATAGCATCGCGCGCGCCGGCGCGCCAGCAGTGCACCCCTTCGCGAAGCGTATATCCTACCGGCGCATCGCCCTTCAGGATTCAACGCAAAGACGCAAAGACGCAAAGATGCCCGAGCATGCGAAAGAGACCTGCGGCTGACGACACGCTCTGACTCTTCGCGTCTTTGCGCCTTTGCGTTCAAAAAATGATTGGCCTGCGGCCGGCGAGGACAGGCGCCGGAAGCTCTCACTCCTCCGGCTCGCCTTTCGTGTCGCCGATGCCCAGCGCCTTGAGCTTCCGGTGGAGAGCGGAGCGCTCCATTCCGATGAAGGTGGCGGTCCGGGAGATGTTGCCCGAGAAGCGGCGGATCTGGACCTTGAGATATTCGCGCTCGAACGTCTCGCGCGCCTCGCGCAGGGGGGTGCCCATGATCGCCTTGACCGCCTCGCCGGAGCTGAGGCTGGCCTGCTCGTTGAGGATCTCGGGCGGGAGCATGTCGAGCTCGATGCAGCCGACCCGGGCGCCCGGGGCGAGGATGATGGTGCGCTCGATGACGTTCCTCAGCTGGCGGACGTTGCCCGG
>DASQJV010000103.1:0-4106 GCA_035630855.1 Allosphingosinicella sp.
ATGGTCCCCCTCCCCGCGAAATCGCGGGGAGGATTTCAAGCCCTCCGCCAGGTCGTCCCCTGGGGGCCGTCCTCGAGCAATATCCCCTGAGCGGCGAGCTCGGCTCGGATCCGGTCCGCCTCGCCGAAGTCCCTCGCCTTCTTCGCCTCGGAGCGGCGGTCGATTCGGAGCTGGATCTCCTCGGCGCCGAGGAAGCCGCCCGGCTCCTCCCTGAGGCGCGGGTCGACCCGGTCCGGCGCCGGCTCGGCGGCGCCCTGGAACCACTCGACCGGATCCTGCTGGAGAAGCCCGAGCAGGGCTCCGGCCCGCTTCGTCGCCTCGACGTCGCCGAGCCTGGCGAGCTCGCCGAGCCGCGCCAAAGCGAGCGGGGTGTTGAGGTCGTCGCAGAGCGCCGCCTCGACCTCGGCTATGTCGCCCTCCCCGCGCTTCGCCGCCGGCGGCAGAAGGCTGCGGTAGAGGCGGTCGAGGGTCGCCTTCGACTGGGCGATGAGCTGCGGCGACCATTCGAGCGGCTGGCGGTAGTGGGCGGAGAGCAGGGCCAGGCGGAGGGCCTCGCCTTTATGGCCTTCGTCGAGCAATTCGCCGACGGTGACGACGTTGCCGAGGCTCTTCGACATCTTCTCGCCGTCCGCCATCGACAGGAAGCCGTTATGGACCCAGTAGCGGGCGAGCGGGGCGCCGCCATGGGCGCAGCGGCTCTGGGCGAGCTCGTTCTCGTGATGGGGGAAGATGAGGTCGAGTCCGCCGCCGTGGATGTCGATCGTGGTTCCGAGGTGGCGCTCGATCATCGCCGAGCATTCGATGTGCCAGCCCGGCCGGCCCCGGCCCCAGGGGCTGTCCCAGCCGATCACATCCTCGGCGGACGGCTTCCACAGGACGAAATCCGCCGGGTCCTTCTTGTAGGAGGCGATCTCGACCCGCGCTCCGGCGATCATCGCCTCGCGGTCGCGTCGGCCCAGCGCTCCGTAGCCGGGGTCGCTGGGCACGTGGAAGAGGACGTGGCCGTCCGCCTCGTAGGCGAAGCCGGTTTCGATGAGACGCTCGGTCATCGCGATCATCCCGGCCACCGTCTCGGTCGCCTTCGGGGCGAGGTCGGGCGGCCGGACCCCGAGCGCGCCCATGTCGGCGAGGTAGAAATCCTCGTAGCGCCGGGTGACCACGGCCGGATCGACCCCTTCAGCGCGGGCGGAGTCGATGATCTTGTCGTCGACGTCGGTGACGTTGCGGGCGTAGACGACCTTGTCGGCGCCGTAGGTGTGGCGGAGCAGGCCGGCGAGCACGTCGAAGACGACGGCCGGCCGGGCGTTGCCGATATGGGCGCGGTTGTAGACGGTCGGCCCGCAGACGTAGAGGGTCACCCGCCCGGGGTCGGCGGGCTCGAAGTCGCGCTTCTCCCGCGCCCTGGTGTCGTGGAGCCGGATCATGAGGCGTTCGCGGTTTCCGGATCCCGGGCCGGGGGCGCCTGGCGGGAGCGGGGCTCGGCGGGGGCGCCCCGGCGCCATTCGACGAAATCGACGATGGCCCGGCCGCTGGCGTAGAGCAGGGGATAGGTGCGCGAATTGGCCATCCAGTCGGGCCGCTCGGCCTGGGCGCCCCAGATCGTATCGTAGACGAGGTTGGCGGCGAGGTAGAGCAGGGTGGCGAGGATGATCCCCTTCAGGGCCCCGAAGCCGCCTCCGAGGATCCGGTCGAACGGGCCGATCACCGAGCGCCTGACTCCGCCGCCGACCTGGCGCGCGACCAGCTTGCCGGCGAGAAAGACGATTCCGAAGACAAGCGCGAAGGCGAGCACCGCCGCTCCGGAGCGGGTGCCGACCATCGGCTCGAGAAAGCCGGTCGCGGGGGTGTGGAGAAGCTTCAGGAAGACGATCGCGACGATCCAGGCGGCGAGGCTGAGCACCTCGCCGACGAACCCCTTCATCGCCCCGCGGACGAGGTTCCAGCCGACCAGGAGCAGGGTGATGACGTCGAGCGCGGTCATGCTGCGACTGCTAACGGAGGTTTGGGCGGGAGGGAAGGCACCTTGCCTCCCCATGCAAAGCATGGGGAGGCAAATCACCGCCCCAGGACATGGTCGACCAAATCCTTCAGGGTCCGGAAGCCCGACAGCCTCATCCCGCCCTCCCCCTTCACCGAGGCCGGAACCAGCGCCCGCTCGAAGCCGAGCTTGGCCGCCTCCTTCAGCCGGAGCGGCCCGTGAGCGACCGGGCGAAGCTCGCCCGACAGCGCCACCTCGCCGAACGCCACCGCCTCCGGCGGCACCGGCCGCTCGGCCAGCGCCGAGACCAAAGCCGCCGCCACCGCGAGGTCGGCGGCGGGATCGCTGAGCCGGTAGCCGCCGGCGACGTTGAGATAGACCTCGGCGGTCGAGAAGCTCAGCCCGCAGCGCGCCTCGAGGACGGCGAGGATCATCGCCAGCCGGCCCGAATCCCAGCCGACCACGGCGCGGCGCGGAGTCGCTCCGCTGGCGAGCCGGACGGTGAGCGCCTGGATCTCGACCAGCACCGGGCGGGTCCCTTCGAGCGCCGGGAAGACCACCGCGCCCGGCACCGCCTCGCCGCGATGGGTGAGGAACAGGGCGCTGGGATTGCCGACCTCCTCGAGCCCGCCCTCGGCCATTGCGAAGACCCCGATCTCGTCGGTTCCGCCGAAGCGGTTCTTGGTCGCCCGGAGGATCCGGTATTGATGGCTGCGCTCGCCCTCGAAGGCGAGGACGGTGTCGACCATATGCTCGAGCACCCGAGGGCCGGCGATGGCGCCGTCCTTGGTGACGTGGCCGACGAGGACCAGGGCGGCGCCCGATTCCTTGGCGTAGCGGATGAGCTCGCCGGCAGAGGCCCGGACCTGGCTGACCGTTCCGGGTGCGCCCTCGATCAGGTCCGAATACATGGTCTGGATCGAATCGATGACGAGCAGGGCCGGCGGAGCGCCCTCGCTTAGGGTGGTGAGCACGTCCCGGACCGAGGTCGCGGCGGCGAGCTGGACCGGGGCTCCGCCGAGACCCAGCCGGCGGGCGCGGAGCCGGACCTGGTCGGTCGCCTCCTCGCCGGAAATATAGGCGACGAGGCGCCCGGCCCCGGCCATCAGGGCCGCGGCCTGGAGAAGGAGGGTCGACTTGCCGATGCCGGGGTCGCCGCCGATCAGGGTGGCCGAGCCGGCGACGAGGCCGCCGCCGATCGCGCGGTCGAGCTCGCGGATCCCGGTCGACATGCGGTCCGGCAAGGCGACGTCGCGGTCGAGCCCAACCAGCTCGATCGCTCGGCCGCCACCGCGGAGATTATGGCGCGCCGAGAAAGGCGTGACGACGGCGCCGGCGTCCTCGACGAGCGTATTCCACTCGGTGCAGTCGGGGCACTGGCCCATCCAGCGGTTCTGGACCGAGCCGCAGGCCTGGCAGACGTAGCGCTTCTTGGATTTCGCCATGGCACAGGCTTAGCCGGGCCGGAGGCGAAACGGAAGGGGAACGTTATCTTGCCTCCCCATGCGTAGCATGGGGAGGGGGATCACCGAAGGTGGTGGAGGGGTGACCTGGAACAGGCTTTCGCCAGGTCACCCCTCCACCACACTTCGTGTGGTCCCCCTCCCCATCTTGCGATGGGGAGGCAGAAAAGTCGGAACCCCCCACCCTCCCCGGCATTCACCCTGTGCCAGCAATGGAGAGTGTTTTGTACATCCAGATCCACGCCGACAACCAGATCGACAAGGACGGCGATCGCGACAGCCGTCTCGAAGACCAGATCCGCCAGCGCCTCGCCCGCTTCGAAGGGCGGATCACCGACGTCGAGGTCCATGTCTCGGACGTCAACGGCCCGCGCGGGGGCAATGCCGACCTCAGATGCTCGATCGAGGCCCGGGTGAGCGGGATCGCCCCGGTCGCCGCGATCGACGAGGGAGACACGGTCGACCGTGCCGTGATCGGCGCGGCCAAGAAAGTGGTCCGAGCCCTCGACCATCAGCTCGGCAAGCTCGCCGACCGGCGGTAGGTTGACCTCAATTCCTCCCCGAGATTTCTCGGGGAGGGGGACCGCGCGAAGCGCGGTGGAGGGGTTCTACGGAGTCCGTAAGGCCCCTCCACCAGGCTTCGCCTGGTCCCCCTCCCCTGCAAA
>DASQJV010000104.1:0-13008 GCA_035630855.1 Allosphingosinicella sp.
GGCGGCGACGAGCAGGCCTTCCTCGAGGCCCGCCGCCCCCTGAAAGCGATCGAAAATGCGCAGGCTGGCCGCGAGGCCCTCCCGCCCGTCGGTCGCCACGCCCGCAAGGCGCCCGCCGGCCAGTCGGACTGGAGCCTTGTCGATCCTTCGGAAATCCCGGTCGACGACCTCGACCCCAACCATATGCACGAATGGACCGCCGAGCAGAGGCAGCGGGCCGAGCTGAGCCATTATCTCGACTGGCTCGACGAGATCATCGCGGGCGAGGGCCCGTTGCCCTACGGCTACCAATGCCCCGCCGCCTTCGACCGCTACCGCGCGAAACCGAGGCCGCGGCGACGGCGAACGGCGAAGCCGCGTCGCAACCTTCAACTTCTTCAACTTCGCCCGGCCCGTCCGGGCAGGAACGTGGAGAGGCGAGTTGAAATGGCGCTGCTACCGGGTCGCGTTGTAGGCGAGCTGCTCCTGGGTGAGCTGGAAGCCGACCAGCATCTCGAAGGTCGCCTTGCGCACCGCCTCGCGGACCGCGGGGTCGGCCATCGGGTCGATCGCCGCCGACGGGTCCCCGGGCTTGCGGCGGCGGGTGATCTGGGCGGTCACCTCGGCCGGCAGGGTCACCGCCGCCCGGGTCACCGAGCCGGTCGCCGAGCCCGAGCTGCCCGCCCTCAGCGCCCCGTCGGCGAAGCGCAGGACGACCCGGGTGACGCTCTTGGACTGGACCTGGGTGCCGCCCTGAACCGCGACCACGAAATAAGGGATGACGACGTCGCGCGCGCCGCGGCCGTCGCGGCGCTGAGCGTGGATGTCGAAGGTGATGTTGGTGACGATATTGTCGCCGGTCTCGTCGCAGACCGAGCGCAGGTTGGTGATGTTCGCGACGACGTCGATCGCTCGGGCGTCGCGGCTCCCCTCCGGGTTGAACAGGGTGATGTCGCCGGTCGCGGCCGGGATCGCCACCGCCGGGCAGGCCGAGCGCGTCGCGGTGACTCCGGTGTCGGTGATCTGGCCGTTCGGGGTCGAGCAGGCGGCGATGGCTAGCGGAATAAGCGCGGCGAGGGCCGCCTTGGACTTGAACACAGGGTGGGAATCCTCACCTTTGAAAAGGGACGGCGCGGATCATAGGAACCGGGTTCCGTCTAAGCAAGCTATGCCGTAGAGCCCGACGAGATGGCCGCCAAGCCCCCCCTCACCCTCCTGATCGCCGCCCCGCGCGGCTTCTGCGCCGGAGTCGACCGGGCGATCCGAATCGTCGAGCTGGCGCTCGAGCGCTATGGGGCGCCGGTCTACGTCCGCCACGAGATCGTCCACAACAAGTTCGTCGTCGACAGCCTCAAGGCCAAGGGCGCGGTGTTCGTTCCGGAGCTCGACCATGTGCCGGACGGAGTCCCGGTCGTCTTCTCGGCGCACGGCGTGCCCAAGGCGGTCCCGGCCAAAGCCGAGGAGCGCGGACTCGACTTTCTCGACGCCACCTGCCCGCTCGTCTCCAAGGTCCATCGCCAGGCCGAGCGGCTGGTCGACCACGGCCGCCACATCCTGTTCATCGGCCATCACGGCCACCCCGAGGTGATCGGCACGTTCGGCCAGGTGCCGGAGGGGCGCATGACCCTGATCGAGACTGTCGGGGACGCTTTGGCGGTCGCTCCGGCCGATCCCCGCAACCTCGCCTATCTGACCCAGACCACCCTCTCGGTCGACGACACGGCCGAGATCGTCGCCACCCTCGAGCGCCGCTTCCCCGGGATCCGGGGGCCCAAGGGCGAGGACATATGCTACGCCACCTCCAACCGCCAGGCGGCGGTGAAGGACATCGCCCGGGCCTGCCAGGCGATGCTGGTGATCGGCTCGCCCAAGAGCTCCAACTCGGTCCGGCTGGTCGAGGTCGCCGAGCGTGAGGGCACGCGGGCCCGGCTGATCGGCCGCGCCGACGAGATCGACCTCGCCTGGCTGGACGGGGTGACCACCCTCGGCATCACCGCCGGCGCCTCGGCGCCTGAGACCCTCGTGCGCGAGGTCGTCGAGTTCCTCGGCGGGCATTACGAGGTCACCGAGATCGAAGGCGAAGGCGTGGCCGAGCGGATGGTGTTCAAGCTTCCCAGGGGGCTCGAGGCCGCTTGACCCTGCTTCCGGTCGAAATCTTCACCGATGGCGCCTGCAAGGGCAATCCGGGGCCCGGCGGCTGGGGCGCGGTGATCCGCTCCGGCGCCCACGAGAAGGAGATCAGCGGCGGCGAGCCATTGACCACCAACAACCGGATGGAGCTGCTCGCCGCGATCCGGGCGCTGGAGGCGCTGAAGCGGCCCTGCGAGGTCGCCCTCTACACCGACAGCATCTACGTCCGCGACGGGATCACCAAATGGATCCACGGCTGGCGCAGGAACGGCTGGAAGACGTCCGACCGCAAGCCGGTCAAGAATGCCGAGCTCTGGCAGGAGCTGCTCGACGCGGCGGCGCCGCACAAGGTGGACTGGCGCTGGGTCAAGGGCCATGCCGGGCATCCGGAGAACGAACGCGCCGACAGGCTGGCGTGCGACGCGGCGATCAGGGCGGGAAGGAAACGTGCGGCGGGTTGAGCAGCGGTCCGCCGGCCTGCCGCTAGCGGAAGCGCTCGGGCGAATAGGGCCGGGGGTCGATCTCGGGGTCGCCCCCGAGCAGGAGGGCGGCGGCCAGCTTCGCCGCGGCCGGGGCGGTCTGGATCCCGAAGCCGCCCTGGCCGGCGCACCAGAAGAAGCCCGGGACGGCGGGATCGAAGCCGTAGACCGGGCGGCGGTCGGGCGCGAAGCTCCTGAGGCCCGCCCAGCTCCGCTCGACCCGCTCGACCTTCCAGTCGACCACGCCTTCCAGCCGGTCGATTGCGACCGCCACGTCGAGCTCCTCGGGCGCGCAGTCGCAGGGATCGCAGGCGGTCTCGTCATGCGGGCTGAGCCATAGCCGGCCGCCCGACTCGGGCTTGAAGTAGAAGCGGCCGAGGGCGTCGATGACCAGCGGCAGGCCGGCCGGGGCGGGCGGATCGACCCGGAGCTGCGAGAGCGTGCGCCGATAGGGCTGGAGGCCGACCGGCGGGGCGCCGGCCATGGCCGCGACCCGGTCGGCCCAGGCTCCGGCGGCGTTGGCGACGATCCTCGCCCGGAAGCGTCCGGCCCGGGTCGCGATCGCCCAGCCCGAGCCGTCCCGGCTCAGCCCCTCCACTTCGGCGCCGGTCGCCAGCCGGACGCCGTCGCGGCGGGCCCTGGCCAGGTAGAAAGCGTGCAATCCGGCGACGTCGATATCGGCGCAGCTCGGCTCGACGAGCCCCACCGTCCAGCCGCCGCGAAGCCCGGGCAGCCGGGCCTTGAGCCCCGCCCGGTCGACCCGCTCGAACGGGACGAGGCCGTCGAATTCGGCTTCAAGCTCGGCAAGCGCGGCCTCGCCGCCCGCATCGGCGATGTGGAGCGCGCCGCGCGGGCTGAGGAAGCCATGCTCCTCGAGGAACGGCCCGGAGGCGGTGGTCAGCGGCTGGATCGAGGGGCCGCCATAGCTTTCGGACCAGAAGGCGGCGGAGCGGCCGGTCGAGTGGTAGCCGGGCTGGTCCTCGGCTTCGAGCAGCAGGACCGAAGCCCGGCCGGCGGCCTCGGCGGCGAGGCTCGCACCGGCCATGCCCGCTCCGACGATGGCGATGTCGGCGTCGAAGCTCATCGGGCGGCGTGGCGTTCGAGGAAGGAGTCGATCGCCGCCAGCGCCCTCAGCCGGACCGGATCGGCCTCGCGCAATATCTCGTGCGCGGAATCGTCGAACATCAGCAGCTCGGCGTTCGGAAGCTGGGCGGCGGCGCGCCGGATCGCCGTCGGGCTGACCAGCCGGTCGCGCTCGGTGCCGACCAGAAGCAGTGGGGTCTCGACTCCGGCGAGCTTCGACGGGGTCAGGGCCGCGCAGGAGGCGAAGGCGGCCCTGAGCCAGCCCCAGGTCGGGGTGCCGAGATTGAAGCGGGGGTATTTCTCCCACCACCAGAGCTCGTCCGAATAGCGCTCGGCGCAGCCGGTGAGGATGGTCTGCCGAAGCGAGCCGGCGGGCTGAGGCGGCGGCTGCCGCCAGGCGGGCTGAGCGCCCCAGCCGAACATCGCCGCGGTCGAGGCCAGCCACTGGGCGGCGAAGGGCGGCATCGGCCCGCTGTTGATCATCAGCATCGGAGCGACGAGCACGGCGGCGTCGATCGGCGGATGGCGGTCGGCGAAGGTGCGCAGGAGGACGTGGCCGCCCATCGAATGGGCGACGACCGCATGGGGCGCCGGAGTCGCCGCCTGCCACGCCGCGATCAGACCGGCCAGATCCTCCACCAGGGCCTCGAAGCTGTCGAGCTGGCCGCCGGGCCGGTCGCCCTGCGAGGCGCCCTGTCCCCGCCAGTCGAAGGCGGTGACGTTCCAGCCGAGGCGATGCCAGTGATCGTAGGCCTCGAGATATTTCTCGATGAAATCGCCTCGGCCGCCGGCGAAGAGCAGGCTTCCCCGCTCCGGCGCCCCCTGCTCGCGGCGGCGCTCCAGGGTCCGGTAAAACCAGCCGTCGGCCGCCCGCCACTCGCCGAGGCGGGCGTCGGCGGGAATGGAACGTCGGTCATACTCTGAACTGGCCATGCGGCCGGTTACGGTTTCGCAAGCTGTTCCGTCTAGTCCTGGTCCCATGCAGGGGGCGTTTTCCTGGTTTCTCATCTTTTTGCTCGCCGCGGCCATGCTGTGGGCGATGGTCTGCGACTGGCGCAGCCGGACGATCCCCAACTGGCTCAACGCGACGATCGCCCTGCTGGCGATACCCTTCTGGTGGAGCGTCGGCCTGGGCCTGTGGCCGGAAATCGCCCTCCAGGTCGCGGTCGCGGCGGGAGTGTTCGGGCTGTTCGCGATCGTGTTCCGCTTCGGCGGGATGGGCGGCGGCGACGTCAAGATGGCGGCGGCCCTGGCTCTTTGGCTGCCTTACGGCGGGGTGGTGAAGCTGTTCGTCATCATGTCGCTCGCCGGCGGGGTGCTGACCCTCGCCATGCTGATCGCGCACCGGATGGCGAAAGCCGCCGGCCGGCCCGAAATTCCGTACGGAATCGCCATCGCGATCGGCGGTTTTTGGCTGATTGGCGAACGGATTCTTAACCAATTTGTCTGATGTGGGAGCCTGCAATTTGAAGCGGGCGAGGAGGCGACTGGCGTCATGGATGTGAAAAAGCTCATGCTGCTGATCGGAGCGCTGATCGTCGCGGCCGTCACCGCGGTGACCGCGAAGAACATGTTCAGCGGAGCCGGCGCGCCTTCGGCCGCGGCCAAGCCCGCGATCCCGGCCGGTCCGGAAGTGCTGGTGGCGACCCGCTCGCTTCCCGTCGGCACCATCATCGACGCGGAGGCTTTCCGCTTCCAGCGCTGGCCGGAAGGCCTGGTCCAGCCCGCTTACTACATCAAGGGCAAGCCCGGGGTCCGCCCCGCCGACCTGGTCGGCACCGTCGTCCGCAACGAGATCACCGCCGGCCAGCCCTTCACCCAGGGCAGCCTGATCAAGCCGGGCGAGCGCGGCTTCCTCGCCGCGGCGCTCGGGCCGGGGATGCGCGCCGTCACCGTCGCCGTCTCCGCGACCAGCGGAGTCGCCGGCTTCGTCTTCCCGGGCGACCGGGTCGACATCGTCCTCACCCAGGAAGTCGCCGGCGGCGGCGACGGCACCCCGCTCAAGGTTTCCGAGACGGTGATGCGCAACGTCCGGGTGCTCGCCACCGATCAGCGGATGGACGCGAAGGGCGAGGACGGCAAGGCGGTCGTCCAGCGCTTCTCGATGGTCACGCTCGAGGCGACCCCCAAGATCGCGGAGAAGATCGCGGTTGCCCAGAGGATCGGCGACCTGTCGCTGTCGCTTCGCTCCCTCGCCGACAATTCGGCCGAGCTCGAGCGGGCCATCGCCTCCGGCGAGGTGACGGTGCCGCAGACCGACGATCCCAAAGCGGAGCGCCGGATGCTTCTCGCCGTCGCCAACCAGCCGGTCGACGGCGGTTCCACCTACACGACCGGGTCGGACGTCTCGCGCTTCCAGCGCAGCACCGTCCCCGGCGCCGGCAAGGACAAGTCGTCCTCGCCCGACGACAAGATCGCCAATGCCCTGAGCGCCATGGCGCTCGCCGCCTCGGGCAAGGCGCCCGCCGCGGCCGCGACTCCCACGGGTCCCGGCGTCCGGGTTTCCCGCGGCAATGCTGTCACCATCGTTCCGGTCGGAGCCAAATAAGATGACAAAGCTGAACATCATGCGCCGAGCGACGGTCGGCACCGCGATCTTCGCGGTCCTCGCCGCCAGCGTCACCACGGCGCTGCCCACCCAGGCCCTGGCCGCGCCGCCCTCCGCGGGCAGCTATCGCCCGACGAACCAGGTGCTGCTCTCGGTCGGCGAAGGCGAAGTCGTCTCGCTTCCGAGGAGCGTGGCCGACGTCTGGACCTCGAACCCGGGCGTGGCCGACGTCAACGTCACCAGCCCGCGTCAGCTCGGCCTGTTCGGCAAGGACGCCGGCGAAGCGACGGTGATCGCGACCGCCGCGGACGGCAGCGTCGTCTACGGCGCGCACGTCGTCGTCAGCCAGAATATCAGCTCGGTGGACCGGATGCTGCGGGCCGCGATGCCGGACGCCAACATCACGGTCACCCATGTCGGCCAGATCGCCGTCATGAACGGAACGGTCGCCTCGCCGGCCGACAGCGCCCAGGCGGAGCAGCTCCTCCGGACGATGCTGAATCCGGGCATCGACGCCAATGCGCCGGGCGCGGTCCTGAAGATCATTCCGGTCAACCGCCTCAAGGCGGCGACTCCGCTGCAGGTGATGCTGCAGGTCAGGATCGCGGAGGTGAGCCGCTCGCTCGCCCGCGACATCGGGGTCAATCTGGCTTCGGCCGACTCGACCGGCGGCTTCAAGTTCGCGGTCGGCCAGGGCCGCACCATCACTCCGAGATACACCCCCGGCTCGCCGATCGGCACAGGGACCTCCGCGGAGGGGAACGCCACGGCGGTGATCACCAACACCATCGGCTCCACCCTCTTCGGCGCCGGAAAGCTGCTCGGCGTCGACATCCTCGGAGCGCTCGACCTCGCCGAGACCGACGGCAAGGTGCATACGCTCGCCGAGCCCAATCTCGTCGCTTTGTCGGGCGAGACCGCCAGCTTCCTCGCCGGCGGCGAATTCCCGATCCCGTCCTCGAACGGAATCAACGGCACCGCGATCGAGTTCAAGCAATATGGAGTCAGCCTCGCCTTCACGCCCTACGTGCTGGAAGGCGGCCGGATCTCGATGCGGGTGCGGCCGGAAGTGTCGGAGCTTTCCGACGAGGGCTCGATCCAGATCAACGGCTTCCGGGTCCCGTCGCTGACGACTCGCCGGGTCGAGACGACGGTCGAGCTGGGCTCCGGCCAGAGCTTCATGATCGGCGGCCTGCTTCGCAACAGCAGCAGCAACAGCATCGAGAAGGCGCCCGTCCTCGGCAACCTGCCGATCATCGGCGCCCTGTTCCGCTCGACCAGCTTCCGCCGCGGCGAAACCGAGCTCGTGATCGTCGTGACGCCCTATCTGGTGAAGCCGGTCAACGCGAGCCAGATCGCGCTTCCGACCGACGGCTTCCGAAGCTCCACCACGGCGGAGCGGGTGATGCTGGGCACCAGCGAATATAACAAGCCCGTCCCGCGTCCGGGGCCGACGATGGCCGAGCCGCGCACCGCCAGCCCGGGCATGGGCGGCGTCGCGAGCGTGCCCGCCCGGCAGCTGCCGGCGCCGGCGCGGCCGCGCCAGGCCGAGGCCAAGGCGACCCGCCCGCAATCGGCTTCCGCCACCCCCGGCTTCAGCTTCTGACCGATCGAAAGGACGTGATCATGGCACGCACCAAGTCTCTCGCCGCCGTCGTCGCGATCGGCGCCGCCCTCACCGTCTCCGCCGCCGCCGACGCCAAGCGGCCGCGGGAGCGCCACGACGCGAGCCGGGGCCTCGACTCGCTCAACCAGCCGGTCGTCCAGCGCACCGACTATCTGCTCGATCTCGCCGACAATGGCGGCCTCAGCGACGCCGACATGAGCCGTCTCGCCTCCTGGTTCGACTCGCTCGGCCTGGGCTATGGCGACCATGTCTTCGCCGACCGCGGCACCAGCGCCGGCCGCCATGACGTCGCCAGGGTCGCGGCCGACTACGGCCTGCTGATGAGCGAGGGCGCTCCGGTGCTGGAGGGCGACGTGCCGATGGGCGCGGTCCGGGTGATCGTCAGCCGGACCACGGCGAGCGTTCCCAATTGCCCCAATTACGACGAGCAGCGCGGGCCCAGCTCGACCTCGTCCAATTACGGCTGCTCGGTCAACTCCAACCTCGCCGCGATGATCGCCGATCCCAACGATCTGGTCCTCGGCCAGGCCGGCAGCGTCTACGGCGACGCCAACACCTCCTCCAAGGCGATCCGGGTCTACCGGCAGACCGCCCCGACCGGAACCAAGGGCCTCACCCAAGTCAACACCAGGGGTAATTAGATGAACGCGCCATTCAACGCTTCCCGCGCCGCCGCGCTTCGCGATCCCTTCAGCGCCTTCGTCTGCGACGATGCCACCGCCGAGATGCTTCGGCCGATCGCGGTCGAGCATGGCTGGGCGCCCGAGAAGGTCAACAAGGGGGGCCTTCGCAACGCCGTCCAGACCCTGTCTGTCTCGGCCAGCCCGTCGATCCTGTTCGTCGACCTGTCGGAATCGGGCGATCCCCTGAACGACATCAACGCGCTCGCCGAGGTCTGCGAGCCCGGAACCGTGGTGATCGCCGCCGGACAGGTCAACGACGTCCGACTGTACCGCGACCTGGTCGCCTCGGGCCTCCAGGACTATCTTCTGAAGCCGTTCACCGCGGACCAGCTGCGCGACAGCTTCGCCCATGCACAGCTCACCATCTCCGGCCCGAGGGTCAACGAGGCGGCGAGCGAGAAGCCGCATGTCATGGCGGCGGTGATCGGAGTCCGCGGCGGAGTCGGCGCTTCCACGCTCGCGACCTCGCTCGCCTGGCTGTTGGGCGACAAGGCCGGCCGCTCGACCGCGCTGCTCGACCTCGACATCCATTTCGGGACCGGCGCGCTGGCGCTCGACCTGGAGCCCGGCCGCGGCCTCACCGACGCGATCGAGAATCCGAGCCGAATCGACGGGCTGTTCATCGAACGCGCGATGGTGCGGGCGAATGAAAAGCTGTGCGTGCTGTCCGCCGAGGCGCCGCTCAACCAGCCCCTGCTCAACGACGGCACCGCCTTCTTCCAGCTCCAGGAAGAGCTTCGCAACGCGTTCGAGAGCACCGTCCTCGATCTGCCGCGCTCGATGCTCGTCCAGCACCCTCACCTCGTGCAGGACATCCATGTCGCCATCGTCGCCGTCGAGTTCACCCTGGCCGCGACGCGCGACGCGATCCGGGTGCTGAGCTGGCTCAAGTCCAATGCGCCCCAGGCCAAGGTGATCGTCGTCGCCAACCGGGTTCCGGCCGGCGCTCAGGAGATCAGCCGCAAGGATTTCCAGCAGTCGATCGAGCGTCCCGTCGACATCGTGATACCGTTCGATCCGAAGGCGGCCGCGCAGGCCGCCAAGCTCGGCCAGCCGTTCGCCAAGGTCGCGACCTCGTCCAAGGTGAATGGTCCGCTGAGCCAGCTCGTCACCCTCACCGCCGCGGCGGTGGAGGGCTCCGACGGCGTCGGGGAGAAGGCAGAGAGCGGCTCCAGGTCCCTGCTCGACAAGCTCAACCTCAAGGGTCTGGTCGCGAAGAAGCCCAAGCCGGCGACGGCGTGATCGGACTCGGCAGCATGGCCGACGGTTGGAAGAGGAGCCGCTTGTGAGCTTTCAGATCCTGATCCTGGGCGGCGGGGTGCTGGTCGTGCTCGCGATGATGGCTCTCGCCATGGGCGGGCCGAACGTCTCCAAGGTGCAGAACCGGCGCATCGAGGCGGTTCGCGAACGCCACAGCAAGTCCCACGAGGTCGCCGCGCAGGCGCAGCTCAAGCGGATCCTGCAGAGCCGCGGCCAGACCAAGATGGACGGGCTGGCGCAGCGCCTGATCCCCAAGCCCGCCTTGCTTCGTCGGCGGCTGCAGCAGACCGGGCGCACCTGGACCCTGGCTCAATACGGCCTGGTTTCGCTCGGCATCATCGTCGTCGTCGGCCTGCTCCTGATCGTCAAGGGGATACCGCTTCTCCTCGCGGTCCTCGTCGGAATCTTCGCCGGCGTCGGCGTCCCGCACTGGTTCATCGGCAAGATGATCAAGCGCCGGGTCGGCAAGTTCACCGCCCGCTTCCCCGACGCCATCGAGCTCATGGTCCGCGGCCTTCGCTCGGGCCTGCCGATCTCCGAGACCCTCGGAATCGTCGCCGACGAGCTTCCCGGAGCGATCGGCGACGAGTTCCGCACCGTCTCCGACAAGATGAAGATCGGCCGGACGATGGAGGCGGCGCTCCAGGACGTCGCCGACCGCCTCGGGACTCCCGAATTCCAGTTCTTCGTCATCACCCTCGCCATCCAGCGCGAGACCGGCGGCAACCTCGCCGAGACCCTCGCCAACCTCGCCGACGTGCTGAGGAAGCGGGCCCAGATGAAGCTCAAGATCAAGGCGATGTCGTCCGAATCCAAGGCCTCGGCCTGGATCGTCGGCTCCCTGCCCTTCATCGTCTTCATGCTGATCTGGTTCATCAACGGCAAATACATGCAGACCTTCTTCGTCGACGAGCGGCTGATGATCGCGGGCGCCGGCGGCCTGGTGTGGATGGGGATCGGCGTGTTCATCATGGCCAAGATGGTCGACTTCGAGATCTAGGGGCGGTTTGAGAATGGCACTACCTCCTGCATCCGGACCGACCGTCATGGGGATCGACGTCGTGATGGTGGCCACGTTCATGGCCGCCGTCGCCACCTTCGCCGTGATCGTCGCCATCTACGCCGCCACCACGGTCAGGGATCCGATGGCGAAGCGCGTCAAGGCGCTCAACGAGCGGCGCGAGCAGCTGAAGGCCGGAATCGTCGCTTCGACCTCGAAGCGGCGGCGCAACATCAGCAACAAGAACGAGGTCGCGGACAAGGTCAGGAGCCTGCTCGGCTCGCTGAAGATGCTTCAGGCCGAGCAGGTCGAGAAGGCCCAGAGGAAGCTGATGCAGGCCGGCATCCGCTCCAAGGACCTTGCCTTCGTCGTCATCTTCGCGCGGCTGGTGCTCCCGATCGTGTTCGGCTCGATCGTCATCGTCGGAGTCTATTTCCTCGACTGGTTCCCCGAATGGGGACCGGTCAAGCGCTACGGCCTCACCGCCTTCTCGCTGATCGGAAGCTACAAGGCGCCGGACATCTGGCTGAAGAACAAGATCTCCAAGCGCTCGAACGCCGTCCGCAAGGGCCTCCCCGACGCGCTCGACCTGCTCGTCATCTGCGCCGAGGCCGGACTCACCGTCGACGCCGCCTTCAACCGGGTCGCCCGCGAGCTCGGCAAGGCCTATCCCGAGCTGGGCGACGAATTCGCTTTGACCTCGATCGAGCTGGGCTTCCTCACCGACCGCCGCTCGGCCTTCGAGAATCTCGCCAACCGGATCGACCTGGAGGCGGTCCGCGGAGTCGTCACGACGATGATCCAGACCGAGAAATACGGCACGCCCCTGGCCAGCGCCCTTCGAGTCCTCGCCGCCGAGTTCCGCAACGAGCGGATGATGCGCGCCGAGGAGAAAGCGGCGCGGCTTCCGGCGATCATGACGGTGCCTCTGATCCTGTTCATCCTGCCGGTGCTGTTCATCGTCATCCTCGGCCCGGCGAGCTGCTCGATCTCCGACAATCTCTTTAAATAGGCCGGAGGGCGCCCCACCCGTCATTCCGGCGAAGGGCGAAAGCGGGAATCCATGACCAGGTCGGCATGAGCTTTTGTCCGGCGGCGTTCATGGATCTCGGGTCGAGCCCGGGATGACGGGCTATGCGGAACCTTCAGCCTCCCCCGCCATTGATCCGCTGCCGAAACAAGCGACGGAGACCGATCAGTGACCCTCTTCACCCCCGACCAGTGGCTCATCGTCGCACTCGTCTTCCTGCTCGGCCTCGTGCTCGGAATGGCGCTGATGGCCGGCGGCAAGTGGAAGCGCCGCTACAGGGAGGAACGCGCCCGGGCCGACGCCGCCGAGGCGGAGAACCGGCGGCTTCAGAAGGAGGCGGGCGAGATGGATACCCTTCGCCACGCCGCGGCGAGGGACGAAGCCCGCCGCCGGACGGACGGACCGGGCCCGCTCTGACCTTCGGTTGCGCCTGACTCCGGCCACGGCGACCCAAGACCCCGTGACTCCCGTTTCGGCTTCGGTTTAGAAGTCGAGGGGGCGACTGTGGGGGGGAGCCGATGACACGGAAGAAACTGATCGGGGCATGGCTTGCCGTCGCGCTGCTCGGAGCCTGTTCGGAGCCCGCGGCTCCGGACATCGTCGAGATCCCTCTCGCCTATCCCGACAAGGTCCCGCTGACTCCGCCGCCCGGCGATGCCTGCAACGCGCCCGTCGAGGCGCTGCATCCCGGCTCGACCCATGAGATCGCCTTCGACCCGGGCAAATCGGCGGTGTGGGTGAGCGGCCAGAATTACGACAGCCTGGCGCGGGTGCCTGTGGCCGGCGAGGCGCCGAGCTTCCGGGCTCTCCCGAGGGGCGCCGGGCCGCACGGGCTCGCCTTCGACGGCGGCGGGCGGCTCTGGGTGACGCTCGAGTTTCTCGGCCGGGTGCGGGTCATCGCCCCGGACGGGCGGGTCGTGGCAGACGTCGATGTCGCCCTGCCCTGCGACCGGATGCCCAATGGACGGACCAACACCCGGCCGCACGGCCTCGCGGCCGGACCGGACGGGTCGATGTGGTTCACCGGCAAGGCGACCGGGACGATCGGCCGGATATCCCGGGACGGCAAGGTGACCCACTTCACGCTTCCGGCGGGAGGGCCGGGAAGCAAGCCCATCTACATCCATGCCGGCCCGGACGGGGCGATGTGGGCGACCGAGCTGGAAGGCAATAGGATCGCCCGGGTGGC
>DASQJV010000105.1:0-8493 GCA_035630855.1 Allosphingosinicella sp.
AACACCGCCGGCTGAAAAGTTCACCCTTCCGTGTTCATGGATTCCGGCCTTCGCCGGAATGACGTTTCGCGCGCCTTTCGCGACGGCGTCAGGAGCGGCCTTATCCTTTGCCCGTCCGCGCCAGCACGAGCCCTATCGCCGCCATCGGCCAGTTAACCCGTTGGGGCGGCTCCGCCGGCTTGGCAGGAACAGGCGCCTCCGCCACCCCCGCCTGCTGGCGCTCCAGCTCCGAGTTCATCTCGCCGCCCAGCAGGACGATGTAGGCGCTGAGATAGAGCCAGGTGAGGAAGACGACGACTCCGCCCAGCGAGCCGTAGGTGGCGTTGTAATTGCCGAAATTGGAGACGTAGACGCCGAAGCCGAGGCTCGCCGCCAGCCACAGCAGGGTCGCCGCGGCCGAGCCGGGGGTGATCCAGGCCCAGGGCGCGTCGGGCCGGTTGGGCGCGTAGCGGTAGACCGCCGCCAGCCCGAGCCCGACCGCCACCATTGCCAGCGCCCAGAACAGGAGCTGGAAGGCGCTGTGCGTCCAGCCCGGGAAGCCGGGGAAGAAGGCCTCGACCCAGCCCATCAAGGAGATTCCCGCCGCGGCGATGACCAGGATGACGAGCGCTCCGACCGTCATCAGCAGCGACAGCAGGGTCGATCTGATGAAGCCGCGGCTCTCCTTCACCTCATAGGCGATGTTGAGCGCGGTGACGATCGCGCCCGAGCCCTTGCTGGCGCCGTAGATGGCGAGCGCGATGGCGACGACGAGGCTCCATCCCTTGGCGGCGTCGGGGGTCTCGGTCATCGCCTTGAGCTGGTCGCCGATCAGGGCGGCGGCGTCCTCGGGAAGGACTCCGAACAGCTTGCGGATATGCTCGGCGACCGTCTCCGGCTCGGCGGCGAGGCCGTAGACCAGCACCGTCGCCGCCAGCAGGGGGACGAAGGCGAGGAAGGCGTAGAAGGCGACCCCGGCGGCGAGCAGCCCGACATTGTCGTCCGCCGCCTCCTTCCAGGTGCGGACGAGGACGGCGCGCCAATCCTTGAGCGCGGGCCAGCGGATTGGTTGGATCGCCATGGCGGTGGGAACCGGGCGAAGGGGCGGGGGTTCCCGTCATTCCGGCGAAAGCCGGAATCCATGAACACCGTCGTGCGAGCCTGAATTCGGCCGTGTTCGTGGATCCCGGGTCAAGCCCGGGATGACGGCTCCGGGGCTAGACCATTGCCCGCGGGTTCGAGAACACCCGGCTCACCTCCGGCTCGAAGCTCTCCAGCGGGTCGACGTCGAAGGCGGGATCGAAGGCCGGGGCGTCCCACTCGTCGACCAGTCTCTCGGCGAAGCCGTACCAGCTCTCGCCCCTGAACCGCTCGCGACCCTCGGGATCCTTGCCGAGATGCTCGAAATAATAGCGGCCCTGGAATTCCTGGTGCCAATAGACCGCGTGATAGATGTCTTCCCGGACATAGGGCTTGAGCATCTCGGCCGCGATCGGGCCGTGATTGGGGATCGAGAAGAGCTTGCCGAGATCGTGGCAGAGCGCCGCGACCACCTCCTCGTCGCTCGCTCCCGAGCGGCGTGCGAGGGTTCCGGCCATGAGGCTGTGGGTGAGCTGGTTGGTGGCGAAGCCGACCTCGATCGACTCCAGCCGGGCCAGGCCCTCCATGATCTGGCCGGCGGCAATGCTCCTGATATGCTTGCCGTGCTCGGCGGCGATATGGGCCCAGTCCTGCGCCGTGCCGTCCCTCATGTCGGTGAACATGGGCTCTCTCCTCTTCCGGACCGAAATAGACCCGGCGCGGGGTCTTCCACAAGCCGCGCGTCCTGGGCTAGCGTCGGCCGGCCCGGGCGGGGCGAGCGTGGAGTGAGGATGGCGCCGAGTGAAGAGCTGTCGTTCCTCGCCGACGGCGGCGAGATGGGCGAGCGCATGCGGGCGTTCGACTGGTCCACTTCGCCGCTCGGCCCGCCGGAGACCTGGCCGCAGGCGCTGAAGACCGCCACCGGAATCCTGCTCTCGTCCAAATTCCCGATGTTCCTAGCCTGGGGCCCGGAGCTCCGCTTCCTCTACAACGACGCTTATTCCGACGTGCTCGGGGGCAAGCACCCGGCCGCGCTCGGCCACGCCTTCGAGGACATCTGGGCCGAGATCTGGGCGGACATCGAGCCGCTGGTGCAGCGGGCGCTGGCCGGCGAGGCCACCTATTTCGAGAATCTGCCGCTGACCATGACCCGAAAGGGCTATTCGGAGCAGACCTGGTTCACCTTCTCCTACAGCCCGCTCCGCGGCGACGACGGCGAGGCGGCGGGGATGTTCTGCGTCTGCACCGAGACGACCGCGACCGTGCTCGCCGAGCGCGAGCGCGTCAACGAGACCGAGCGGCTGAGGCAGCTGTTCCACAATGCGCCCGGCTTCATGGCGGTGGTTCGGGGTCCCGACCACGTCTTCGAGATGGCCAATGCCTCCTACCAGAAGCTGGTCGGCCGCGGCGACCTCATCGGCAAGCCGGTCCGCGAGGCGGTGCCCGAGGTCGAGGGCCAGGGCCTGTTCGAATTGCTCGACAAGGTCTACCGGACCGGTGAGCCCTTCTCGGGCCGGTCGGTGGCGGTCAGGCTCCAGCGCCGGCCCGGCGGCAAGCGCGAGGAAAGGCTGCTCGACTTCGTCTTCCAGCCGATCCTCGACGCCCAGGGCGCGGTCGCCGGAATCTTCGCCGACGGCTACGACGTCACCGAGCGGATCGTCGCCGAGACCGCGCTCCGCGAGAGCGAGGAGAGGTTCCGGCTGATCGCCGATTCCGCGCCGGTGCCGATGTGGGTGACCAAGCTCGACCGCAAGCGCAGCTTCGTCAACCGGGCCTATGTCGAGTTCCTCGGCATCAGCTACGACGAGGCGGTCGAGTTCGACTGGCGCACCGTCATCCATCCCGAGGATGCGCCGCGGATTCTCGCCGAGTCGGTGGCCGGGGAAGCCTCGCTCGAGACGTTCGAGCTGGTCGCTCGCTATCGCAGCGGCGACCAGTGGCGCTGGATCCGCTCGGTCTCGCAGCCGCGATGGGGCCCGCAGGGCGAGCATTGCGGCTTCATCGGAGTCGCCCACGACATCACCGAGCTGAAGCTCGCCGAATCGGCTCTGCGCGAGGTCAACGAGACGCTCGAGCGGCGGGTGGCGGAGCGGACCGCGGACCTCAGCACCGCGCTCGACCGGCTCCAGGCCGAGGTCGGCGAGCGGCTCCGAGCCGAGGAGGCTCTCCGCCAGGCCCAGAAGATGGAGGCGGTGGGCCAGCTGACCGGCGGCATCGCCCACGATTTCAACAACCTCCTGACCCCGATCATGGGGGGCCTCGAGCTGATCGCGTCGCGGGTCGAGGAGCCGCGGCTGAAGCGGATCGCCGAGACCGCGCTCGAATCCACCCGCCGCGGCGCCAAGCTCACCGGCCAGCTGCTCGCTTTCTCGCGGATCCAGCGGATCAACATGGGGCCGGTCGCGGTCAACGAGGTCATCGACGCGATGCAGCGCCTGCTTCGCCACACGATCGGCGGCGCGGTCCGGATCGAGACCCGGCTCGATCCGCGCGCGGGCTTCGGAATCTGCGACGCCAACCAGCTCGAGAATGCGATTCTCAACCTCGCCATCAACGCCCGCGACGCCATGCCGGAGGGCGGCACGCTCACCATCTTCACCGACCGGGTGAGGCTGGAGGACGAACCGGACCATCCCGCCGGCGACTTCGTCCGGATCACCGTCGCCGACTCCGGCGAGGGCATGCCTCCCGAGGTGCTGGCCCGGGCGGTCGAGCCTTTCTATTCGACCAAGCCGCTCGGCAAGGGGACCGGCCTCGGCCTCGCCCAGGTCTACGGAATCGCCCAGCAGGCCGGGGGGACGCTGCGCATCGACAGCGAGGTCGGCAAGGGCACGTCGGTGGACATCCTCCTGCCCGGCGCGCGCGGATCGGGGAAAGCGGCGGGAGAGGCGAGCGGGCGCAGCGCGGCTTCGTCGCGAAGCGCCGCCGGAGCCCGGGTGCTGATCGTCGACGACGACGACGACGTCCGCGCCTTCCTCGCCGAATCGCTCGAAGGCTTCGGCTGCACGGTGATTTCGGCGGCGTCGGGATCCGAGGGCCTGCAGGCGGTCCGCGAGGGGCGGCCGGACCTCGTCCTGATGGACTATGCGATGCCGGGCATGAACGGCGCCGACGCCGCCCGGGCCGCCCGCGAGATCCATCCCGGCCTGCCGATCGTCTTCGTCACCGGCTATGCCGAGAGCGAGCGGCTCGAAGCCGCCCTCGGCGGCGACGTTCCGGTCCTGCGCAAGCCCTTCACCCTCGCCGAGCTGGCGGCGGCGGTGGAGGAGAATGTGGCGAGGGAGTAGTTCCTCCCCCAGCTTGCTGGGGGAGGGGGACCGCGCGAAGCGCGGTGGAGGGGTAATAGGGACTCAGAATTTCCCCTCCACCAGGCTTCGCCTGGTCCCCCTCCCCGAGCGAGCTCGGGGAGGAGTTCGGGGGTCTTGAACCCCGAAAATCCGCACCTAAATCGCCGCCGTCGGACGACTTGTTCGCAGTGTCCGGCCTGTATCCGCGAGGGGCGTCCGCTCTTTGCCGACCCCCCTCATCGTCATGTTGCTCATTGGAGGACAGATCATGAGAAGCTTCGATTTCACCCCCTATCGCCGGGCCACCGTCGGCTTCGACCGGCTCTTCGACTTCCTCGAAAGCGCCCGCGCCGAGCAGTCGGACAATTATCCGCCCTACGACATCGAGAAGCTGAGCGACGACCGCTACCGGATCACGCTCGCCGTCGCCGGCTTCGGCTCGGGCGACATCGACATCACCGCCCGCCAGAACATGCTGGTCGTGGTCGGCCGCAAGGCGGAGAATCGCAACAAGGACGGCAATTATCTCCACATGGGGATCGCGACCCGGGCCTTCGAGCGCCGCTTCGAGCTGGCCGACTTCGTCCGGGTCGAGGCCGCCGACATGAAGGACGGCCTGCTCGCCATCGACCTCGTCCGCGAGATTCCGGACGCGATGAAGCCGCGCAAGATCGAGATCGGCGCCGGCCAGTCGCGCACCATCGAGGCGGACAAGGCGCCGCAGAAGGAGCCCGAGGTCGCGTAAAATCCTCCCCATCCTAAGATGGGGAGGGGGACCCCGCGTAGCGGGGCGGAGGGGTAACTGGCAGAAGCCTGGTCGGCTACCCCTCCACCATGAGCAGGTGGACAGTGCCCCGCACTGTCCAGCCCTGTCCGGGGGACAGGGCGACCTGCTCATTTCGCATGGTCCCCCTCCCCGCCGCTTCGCGGCAGGGAGGATAACCTTACCAATTCATCCCCCGTTTACCTGCGAAGGCGCACCGCCTTTCTCATGCGTTTCCTGAAGAAGCTCACCAACCCCTTCGCCCTCGTCGCCGAAGGCTTCGTTCTCGGAGCGGTCCTGTTCGCCTCGTCGGCTCCGGACCTCGTCGACCAGCGCCCGGCGCCTCCGCCCGCGCTCGATTCCTCGGTTATCCCCAACTCCGCGCGCTGAAGCCTTGAACGCCGCCGCGCCGAGTCTATAGGCTGGGCGCATGGTTCGCTTTTCGTTCTGTGGCCACGAGCTGATGGCGCTGCCTCAGGGGGCGCTGGTCTGGCCCGGGCGCCGGGCCTTGCTCGTCGCCGACCTCCATCTCGAGAAAGCGAGCTGGTTCGCGCGGCTCGGGCAGATGCTGCCGCCCTACGATTCGATCGCCACCCTCGCCGACCTGACCGCGCTCGCGGCCTCGACCGGGGCGCGCGAGATCTGGTGCCTGGGCGACAGCTTCCACGACCGTCACGGCTGCGACCGCCTGCCCGCCCGCGCCCGCGACATGCTCGTCGCCCTGACCGGAGGGATGCGCTGGACGTGGATCACCGGCAACCACGATCCGGGGATCGCCGATCATTGCGGCGGCGACATCGTCGAGGAAGCGGAGGTGGACGGCCTGTTGCTTCGCCACGAGGCCGATCCGGCCGAGTCGCGGCCCGAGCTGTCCGGCCACTTCCATCCCAAGCTCCGGATCCACCACCGCGGCCGTCAGGTCTCGCGGCGCTGCTTCGTCGCGACGGAGCGCAAGCTGATCCTCCCGGCGTTCGGGTCGCTGACCGGGGGGCTGGACGCCGGCCATCCGGAGATCGTCCGGGCGGTCGGGCCGAAAGCTGAGGCGCTGGTTCCGGTGGCGGACCGGCTGCTGAGGTTCCCGGTCGCGGCTTGAAGGCAATTCCTCCCCCAGCAAGCTGGGGGAGGAATTCAGGCCAGCCTCGCCGCCATCAACCCTCGAACCGAATTGCCGAGGAAGAACCCGCCCTCCAGATCCTCCGCCCGCAACTCCGCCTCCTCGGCCCGGCCCGTCTCGATCAACGCCTCCCGAAGCACCCCCGGCAGAAGCCCCCGCGCCAGCGGCGGGGTCATCAGCCGCCCGCCGCGCTCGACGAAGACGCTGGTGAAGCTCCCCTCGGTCACGAACCCCTCGCGATCCACGAAAACCACCTCGAACGACCCCGCCTCCGCCCGCGCCTCGTCGTAGAAACGCCGGTCGCTGGTCTTGTGCCTCAGCCGGAAATCCTCGGGCTCGACGGGGAGCGCGGCCAGCGCCACCTCGACCGGCCCGTCCGGGGCTTCGGCGAGCGGCCGGGTCTCGATCGCCAGCGCTCCGCTGCTCGACAGCAGGAGCCTGAGCCTGCGCGCCTCCCTCAGGAAGAAAGTCGCCGCCTGGAGCTCGTTCCTCGCATGGTGCCGGTCGAAGGCGAATCCGAAGGTCTCGGCGCTTCGCTTCATCCGGGCGAGGTGGCGGTCGAGCTCGCTTATGCCTTCGTGCGGGTCGAAGCGCATCGTCTCGATGAGGTCGAAGCGTCGGCTCGTGGCCACAAACTCTCCCTTCGCCAGGCATTCGCGCCATTCCTCGGCCGCGACGCTGTCGGCCACGATCCCCGAACCCAGGCCGAGCCGGGCCGAGGACTCTCCCTCCTTCAGGACCAGGGTCCGGATCGCGACATTGAACGCGGCCTCGCCGTCCGGCGCAAGCCTGCCGATACTACCGGTATAGGGACCCCGCTGTTCCCGCTCGAGCCCGGCGATGATCTCCATCGCCCGGATCTTGGGGGCGCCGGTCACCGATCCGCAGGGGAAGATCGCCTCGACGAGGTCGATCCCGTCCGCCCCCACCTCGATCTCGCCGACGACGGTCGAGGTCATCTGAAGGACGGTCGGATAGGTCTCGACCTCGAACAGCGCAGGCACCTTGACGCTGCCCGGCTTCGACACGCGCGACAAATCGTTGCGCAGCAGGTCGACGATCATCAGATTCTCGGACCGCTGCTTGGGATCGCCGCGGAGTGCCTCCGGGTCGCTGCCCGCCGGCGCCGTGCCCTTCATCGGCCGGGCCGTCACCCGCCCCGCCTCCAGGGTGAAGAACAATTCGGGCGAGAAGGAGAGAAGCCAATGCTCGCCGGTGAAGACGATCCCGCCCCAGCCCGCGCGGGCCCGAGGCCGGATCGCGGCGTAGAGGGCGAGCGGGTGCCCGGCCGTCGCCACCTCGGCCCGGAAGGTGAGATTGGCCTGGTAGATGTCGCCTTCGACGATATGCTCCAGGGCCCGGGCGACCGCCGCCTCGTGCGCCTCGCGCTCGACCAGCGGCCGAGGACTTGCCGCCCAGGCGCCGTCGCCGTCCGGAAGCAGGCGCTCCGGATCGACCGCCTCCCAGCCGTCGAACAGGCCGAACCAGAGGAGCGGCGGCCGGTCCGCCTCGGTTGCGATCGCCAGCGGCGCCAGCCTCGGCTCGAGCGCGTGGCCGGCCTCGTAGCCGATGAAGCCCGCCGAATGCCGCCCGCGAAGCCGCTCGAGAGCCGGCCGGACCTCGTCGGGCCGCCGGGCCTCGACGATCCCGGACGGGCGCCGGTAGAGGCGGGCGCGATTCTCGAACTCGAGAAGCACGAACGGCTCTCCGGCTTGCCAGAAGCGCTCATCCGGCCCATCTGCCGCGGCGTCAGGAGAGAATCGCTTGGTCACCAGCGTCTTCGACCTCTTCAAGATCGGGGTCGGCCCGTCGAGCTCGCACACGATGGGGCCGATGACGGCCGCGTGCCGCTTTGTCGAGGCGCTGTCGCAAAAAGCGTTGCTGGAGCGCACCCATCGCGTTCTCGCCGAGCTCTACGGATCGCTCGCCTTAACCGGCAAGGGCCACGCCACCGACCGCGCCGTCCTCCTCGGCCTCTCCGGCGAGCGTCCCGACCGGATGGATCCGGATTCGGCCGACTCGATCGTCGAGGCGGTCCGGGCCACCGGCAGGCTGCGGCTCGGCGGCCGGCGCGAGATCGGCTTCGACGAGCCGAGCGACCTCAAATTCCTCCAGCGCGAGCGCCTGCCCCACCACAGCAACGGAATGCGCTTCACCGCCTTCGACTCCGCCGGCGCGGTTCTCGACTCCTCAATCTCCTATTCGGTGGGCGGCGGCGCCGTCGTCGACGAATCGGCGATCGCCGGCAACGCCCCGCCCGAGGGGCTTTG
>DASQJV010000106.1:0-3389 GCA_035630855.1 Allosphingosinicella sp.
CAGGCCGGCACCGATCGCGACGACCGCATCGCCATGGTGATGGCCGTGATAGCCGTAATGCCCATAGCCGTAGGGAAGCGGATAGCCGTAATAGGCCGGATAGCCGTAGCCATAGGGCACGCCATAGCCGTAGCCATAATACGGATAGTAGCCGTAGCCTCCCCGATAGCCGTAGCCGCCCCGGTAGCCGTAGCCCGCCCGATAGCCATGGCCGCCCCGATAGCCGTAGCCGCCCCGGTAGCCGCCGCCATGGCCGCCCCGATAGCCGTAGCCGCCGCCCCGGTAACCGCCGCCATGTCCGCCTCCGTAATGGCCGCCGCCGCCGCCGTAGCCGCGGCCGCCGCCATGCCCGCCCCCGCCGCCATGGCGTTGGGCGATCGCCGCGACGGGCGTGAGGATGAGAAGTCCGGCCAGAGCGAGGGTCGCGGCGCGAGACAGACGATCGAGCACGGGAAGCCTTCCTTTCCGCGCCGGTTCGCGGGCGACGGCCTGCCGGGCGGGAATCCCTCGGTCGGCCAGCCGCGGACACGGGTGCGTCCGATCAGTCCCACGGCGCCCGGCGGAGCGCCATAAGGTGAAACCCCGACGCTTTCAGGCCAGCTTCATCGTCCGCCGGTACAGCCCGGCCGTCAGCAGAACGAACAGGATGGTTCCGCCGGCCAGCGCGAACGGCTCGAAGCCCTCGCCCGCCAGCGCCAAAGGCGAATCGCTGCCCGAGCCCGCGACGATCCCGGCGAAGACCACGCCCCAAAGGCTCTCGCCGACGATCAGGCCGGTGGCGGTGAGCACCCCCATGCGCCGGGCGAATTCGGGACGGGGCCTTTTGTCCGCCCAGCGATCGTAATAATAGCCGATCACCGATCCGATCACGACCGGAAGGATCGCCGCCATCGGCAGGTAGATTCCGATCCCGACCGCGAGCGGCGGAAGCCGCAGCAGCTTCGCCCGGCCGAGGCTCTCGTCGAGCAGGATCAGCCCGGCTCCGGTCAGCGCGCCGTAGCCGATCATCGTCCAGTTGAGGTCGCCTCCGAGCACGCCCTTGGCGAGCGCCGAGATCAGCGCCGCCTGCGGCGCCGGCAGCGCGCCGGGCCCGGCGCCCGGCATGTCGGCGAAGCCGATGCCCTCGTAGAGCAATTGGAGGACCGGCGGCACCACCAGCGAGCCGAAGATCACCCCGAAGATCAGGGCGACCTGCTGCCGCCACGGCGTCGCGCCGACCAGCTGGCCGGTCTTCAGATCCTGGAGATTGTCGTTGGAGATGGTCGCGATTCCGAAGACGATCCCGGTCACGATCAGGGCATAGGCGACGAGTGCTTCCGACGTCCCCGGCGGGGTGTCGCGGCCGAACAGCCCGACCAGCATCAGCGAGGCGGCGACGACGGAGAGGATGCCGATCCCCGAGACCGGGCTGTTCGACGCCCCGATCAGGCCGGCCATGTAGCCGCAGACGGCGGCGATCATCAGCCCGATCACGAGGATGAAGACGAGCGCCCCCGCGATCAGCAGGCCCGCCGACCCGGCGAGCGGCCCGCCGGCGATCACGCTCCACAGCAGCCAGGCGATCGGCAGGAGGACGAGCAGCGAGCCGAAGCCGACGATCGCGATCGGCAGGTCGCGCTCCTCCAGGGCGAGCGCCTCGCCGCCGCGCCGGGCGGCGCTCGCCGCCATCGCCGAGCGGATCCCGCCGAGCACCGGCCCGGCGATCCTGAGCAGGGTCCAGACCGCGGCGACTCCGATCACTCCGGCGCCGAAGAAGCGCACGTCGCGGGTGAAGATCGCGCCCGCCCAGGCCTCCGGGCCGCCCGGAAGCGGGTTTTGGGCGGTGAGCAGGGGAAGCAGGATCCACCAGCCGATCGCCAGGCCGAGAAACATCGCCATCCCGACCGAGATTCCAACGAGGTGGCCGACGCCCATCAGGGCGAAGGAGAGGCTCCCCGAGATGCCGGTCGCCCCCGATCCGGCCCGGAACCAGGTCGCCGCCTCGGCCGCCACCGCCTTGGTCTGGGTGAGGATTGCGAAGCCGGCCGAGGCGAGGCTGCCCCAGACCAGGACCGACAGCCCCCTGGCGCTCTCCTCGGCGCCCTCCTCGGTCCGCGAGCCGACCTGGAGCACCTCCGCCGCCGCCCGCCCCTCGGGGAAGGGAAGCGGGCTGTCGACGACCAGCGCCCGGCGCAGCGGCACCGAGAAGAGCACGCCCAATATCCCGCCCAGCATGGTGATCGCCGCGGTGGTGACGAAGGGAAAGCCCTGCCACCAGCCGATCATCACCAGGCCCGGAAGGACGAAGATGATCGCCGCCAGGGTCCCCGCCGCCGAGGCGACGGTCTGGACTATGTTGTTCTCGAGGATGGTGGAGTCGCTGAACCAGCGCAGGATCGCCATCGAGATCACGGCCGCCGGGATCGAGGTGGCGAAGGTCAGCCCGACCTTGAGCCCGAGATAGACGTTGGCGGCGGTGAAGACGAGGGTGATGAGCCCGCCGAGCAGGACGGCGCGGACCGTCAGCTCGCGAATTGATGCTTCGGCCGCCATATCAGTTCCCCCTTCAGCTCCGGTCCCTTCTGGCGCAGCCGTGGAGGGGATGCGAGATAAAATCCTCCCCCTCGATTTGGCGGGGAGGGGGACCGCGCGAAGCGCGGTGGAGGCGTTCTTCGGAGGTCGGGAAGGCCCCTCCACCAGGCTTCGCCTGGTCCCCCTCCCCCGGAAAGCCGGGGGAGGATTTTGGGGTTTACCGCTTCGCCAGCGCTATTCCGAAATAGGCCGGCTGGTCGTTGCCCCGGCGGATCAGCAGGAGCACGCTGTTGCGGCCGGCGGAGCGGGCGGCCGCGACCGCGGCGGCGGCCTCCTCCGGAGTGCGAGTCGCGCGCTGGTTGATCGACAGGATGATGTCGCCCGGCTGGAGCCCCTTGGCGGCGGCGTCGCTGCCCGCATTGACCGAGGCGATGACGACGCCCTTCAGACTGACGTCCCGGAGCCGAAGCGAGCGGGCGATGTCCGGAGTCAGGGTCTGGACCGTGACCCCGAGGCTCTCGCGCGCCGATTTCTGGCTGCTCGACTGCTCGGACTCGGTCGGCTCGGTGACCGGTGTCTCGGAATCGCCGCCGTTCAGCCGGGCCAGCTCCTCCTCGGTGGGACGCTCGCCGATGGCGACGTTGACCGTCTGCCGCCGGCCGTCGCGGACGATCTCGATCGGCACCCGCGAGCCGATCGGCTGGCGCGAGACCAGATAGGCGAGCGATTCGTCGGGCGTGACCGGGCGTCCGCCGACGCTGACGACGACGTCGCCCTGCTGGATCCCGGCTCGGGCCGCCGGTCCGCCGGCGGTGACGCTCCGGATCAGCTCGCCCTGGTTCTTGGGGATTCCGAGCGAAGCGGCGATATCCTCGTCC
>DASQJV010000107.1:0-7866 GCA_035630855.1 Allosphingosinicella sp.
GATGGGGAGGGGGACCAGGTGAAGCCTGGTGGAGGGGTGACCTGGCGTAGAAGCCGGAGATCGAGCCCTTAACGGCGAAAGCCTCGCCCGGTCACCCCTCCACCACCTTCGGCGGTCCCCCTCCCCACCGCTTCGCGGCAGGGAGGCAAATCAGGAGGCGAACCCGTCGCTGGCCCTGATCAGCCCGTCGAGCACCGCCGGCTCGTTGAACAGATGGCCGCCGTGGACGATCTCGAGCCTCGCCTCCGGCCACGCCTCGTGCAGGTCCCAGGCCGCGGAGGGCGGGGTGCACATGTCGTAGCGGCCCTGGACGATCACCGCCGGGATGGACCTCAGCCGGCCGGCATCGGCGATCAGCCGGCCTTCCTCGAGCCAGCCGCGGTTGATCATGTAGTGATTCTCGATCCGGGCGACGGCGATCGCCACGTCGTCGCTGGTGAAATGCTCGATCGTCGCCGGGCTCGGGTGGAGGGTGACGGTCTCGCCCTCCCACCGGCTCCACGCCTTGGCGGCGGCGAGGCGGACCGCCGGGTCGGGACCGGTGAGGCGGCGCTGGTAGGCCGCGACGAGGTCGCCTCGCTCGGCCTCGGGGATCGGCGCGAGGAAGTCCCGCCATTTGTCCGGATAGACCTCCGACGCGCCGTAGCGGTAGAGCCAGTCGAGCTCGTTCCGGCGGAAGGTGAAGATGCCGCGCAGGACGAGCTCGGTGACCCGCTGGGGATGGGTCTCGGCATAAGCGAGCGCGAGGGTCGAGCCCCAGGAGCCGCCGAACACCATCCACTTCTCGTGCCCGGCCTGCTCGCGAAGCCGCTCGAGGTCGTCGACCAGATGCCAGGTGGTGTTGGCCTCGAGCGAGGCATGCGGGGTGGAGCGCCCGCAGCCGCGCTGGTCGAAGAGCAATATGTCGTAGCGCGCCGGGTCGAACTGGCGGCGGTGGTCGGGGCTGCATCCGGCGCCGGGACCGCCATGGAGGAAGACGACCGGCTTCGCGCCCGGAGTGCCGCACCGCTCCCAATAGAGGCTGTGGCCGTCGCCGACGTCGAGCCGGCCGCTCTCATAGGGCTCGATCGGCGGGTAGAGGGTGCGTAGCTCGTTCATCTTTGCTTCTCCGTCCCGTGTTTCCCGGCGAAGGCCGGGACCCAGCCGCTCTACCATTCCGCTGGGCCCCGGCCTTCGCCGGGGAGCGGCTAGAAGCTCATTTCGTCATAGATGCGCGAGACGTCGCCGGCCCACTCGCCGTGATAGCGTTCGAGCAGCATCTCGGCCGGGGTGGTGCCGCGGCTGACGATCTCGCGGAGCGGATCGAGGAAGCCGCTCTCGCTGTCGCCGGCGCCGTTGAGCCGGGCGCGGGCATGGAGCCCCGATTCGGCGATGGCGAGCACGCGTTCGGCGAGGTCGCGGAGCGGCTCGCCGGCCGGGGTCCGGGCCGCGAGGCCGAGCTTCGGCACGTCGTCGCGAAGGCGCTGGCGCTCGTCCAGCGACCAGCCCTTGACCTCGTCCCAGGCGGAATCGAGAGCGCTCCGGTCGTAGAGCAGGCCGACCCACAAAGCGGGCAAAGCGCAGATCTTGCTCCAGCGGCCGCCGTCGGCGCCGCGCATCTCGAGGAAGCTCTTGAGCCGGACCTCGGGGAAGGCCGTCGAGAGATGGTCGGTCCAGTCGGAGAGGCGCGGCTTCTCGCCCGGAAGCACGGAAAGCTCGCCCCTGAGGAAATCGCGGAAGGAGAGGCCGGCGGCGTCGATGTAGCGGCCGTCGCGATAGACGAAGTACATCGGCACATCGAGCGCATAGTCGAGATAGCGCTCGTAGCCGAAGCCCTCCTCGAAGACGAAGGGCAGCATTCCGGTGCGGTGCGGATCGGTGTCGGACCAGATATGGCTTCGGAAGGACAGGAAGCCGTTGGGCCGGCCCTCGGTGAAGGGCGAGTTGGCGAAGAGGGCGGTGGCGAGCGGCTGGAGGGCGAGCCCGACCCGGAACTTCTGCGCCATGTCGGCTTCCGAGCCATAGTCCAGATTGACCTGGATGGTGCAGGTCCGGAGCATCATGTCGAGCCCGAGGCTGCCCACCCGGGGCATGTGGCGGAGCATGATCTCGTAGCGGCCCTTGGGCATTCGCGGCAACTCCGAGCGGCTCTTGTCGGGCCACATGCCGAGGCCGAGGAAGCCGAGGCCGAGCTTCTCGCCGACCTGCTTGACCTGCTCGAGATGGCGGCCGGCCTCGGCGCAGGTCTGGTGGAGGTTTTCGAGCGCGGCTCCGGAGAGCTCGAGCTGACCGGCCGGCTCGAGGCTGACGTTGCCGTCCCGGCCCGACAGGGCGATGACCTTGCCGCCTTCCTCGACCGGCTCCCAGCCGAACTCCGTCAGGCAGTCGAGCAGGTCGCGGATTCCGCCCGGCTCGTCATAGGAGGGCGCGCGATGGTCGGCCCGGCGGTAGACGAACTTCTCATGCTCGGTTCCGATCCGCCAGTCGGCTTCAGCCTTCTCGCCGCGGACGAAGGGGGCGAGCAGGTCGTCCCGGCTCTCGATCGGCGGGTCCACGCGCGCGGTTTCGGTCCGGGTCGTCATCGTGGCCCTCTAGCTCCGGTCGTGAAAGGCCGCCAGTGCCTTGCGTTGCCGAACGAAACCGGAATGGAGCAATCGTCACCATGAACTCGGACGCGGTCTGTCCGGGACGGCGGTGTTCATGGATCCCGGGTCAAGCCCGGGATGACGACTTCCAATCCCCCGCCGAGCCCATCCACAGGGCCACCGCGGCGAGCGCGGCGGTGTCGGCGCGGAGGATCCGGGGGCCGAGCGAGATGGCGCGCGCCTGGGGGAGGGCGCGGATCGCCGCCCGCTCCTCTCCGGTGAAGCCGCCTTCGGGGCCGACCAGGATCGCCGCCGGACCCGGCCCGGCGGCCATCGGCTCGCCGCCCGATTCGTCGGCGAAAAGCAGGGCTCGCTCCGCCGGCCAGCCGGCGAGCAGGGCGCCGAGCCTGACCGGCTCGGCGAGCCCGGCCAGAGCGGTCCGCTCGCACTGCTCGGCGGCCTCGACGACATGGGCTCGGAGCCGGTCGAGGTTGAGTCGCTCGACGATCGTCCGAGCGGTGAGCACCGGCACCAGCCGGGCGACCCCCAGCTCCGTCGCCTTCTCGACCAGCCAGTCGATCCGGCCGCGCTTGATCGGGGCGAAGAGCAGCCAGAGGTCGGGGACCGGCTCGCGCCCGCGCAGCTGGCGGGCGACCTTGAGCGCGACCCTTTTCTTCCCGGCCTCCTCGATCTCGGCCAGCCATTCGCCGGTACGGTCGTCGAACAGCTTGACCTGCGCTCCGGGCCCGAGGCGGAGGACGTTGACGAGATAGTTTGCGGGCGGGCCGTCGAGCGTGAGCACGGCGCCCTGCTCGAGCGTCTCGGCAACGAAGAGCCGGGGCAGGCTGGAGGGCGGCCAGGCAGGAGTGGCGGGCACGCGTCGATCCTCCTCAATCCGTTCGGGCTGAGCCTGTCGAAGCCCCTTCCTTGCTTTGGGGCAAGCAAAGAATGGCCTTCGACAAGCTCGGGCCGAACGTTATGACTTGGCCATGGAAGTCGCGTCCGACACCGATATCGTCCCCGATTCCGAGCGGCGCGGCCTCATCGGGGCGCTGCCGCGGCCGCTCAGGCCCTACGCCTCGCTGATTCGGCTCGACCGCCCGATCGGGTCGTGGCTGCTGTTCTGGCCCTGCGCGTGGGGCGTGGCTCTGGCCGGGATGGGACCGCGCGGCGTCCAGCTGATAGCGTGGCTCGCCCTCGGAGCCTTCGCGATGCGGAGCGCCGGCTGCGTGTGGAACGACATCGTCGATCGCGACCTCGACGCCCGGGTCGAGCGGACCCGGCTTCGGCCGCTGGCGAGCAAGCGGGCGAGCCTGGCGGGCGCCTGGGTCCTGCTTGCCGGGCTCTGCCTGATCGGCCTCGCCGTGCTGCTCCAGCTCGGGCGGACGGCGCAGCTGGCGGCGCTCGCCAGCCTCGCTCCGGTCGCGGCCTATCCCTTCATGAAGCGGATCACCTGGTGGCCGCAGGCCTGGCTCGGCCTGGTCTTCTCCTGGGGCGCTCTGGTCGGCTGGCCGGCGGTGCGCGGGGAGCTCGACCCGACCGCCTTCATCCTCTGGGCCGGGTCGGTCTTCTGGGTGATCGGCTACGACACGATCTACGCCCTCCAGGACCGGGAGGACGACGCCCTGGTCGGAGTCAAATCCTCGGCGCTCGCGCTCGGCCGGCACGCGCGGACGGGGGTGGCGGCCTGCTACTCGATCGCTCTGGCGCTCTGGGCGGTGGCCCTTTGGCGGGTCCGGCCGGACGGGCTCGCCCTGGTCGCGTTGCTGCCGATGGCCGGACAGCTCGGCTGGCAGGTCATCAGGCTCGATCCGGACGACGGCGGCGACGCCCTGGCGAAGTTCCGGTCGAACCGGATGGCCGGCTTCATCCTCTTCCTCGCCTGCCTCGTCGTCGGCACCTCCTAGATTTCAGCCGCCATCCACCCTAGTTGACGTGGATGCTGAGTGTCGAAGAAGCCGAGGCGCGCGCCGCCGCTCTGGTCGAGCGCGCCGGCCGGGCCGGCGCCGACGCCTGCGACGCCCTCTATTACGCCAACGCCTCGACGTCGGTGCAGGTGCGGCTCGGCGAGCTCGAGGATGTCGCCCGGAACGAGGCGGAGACCATTTCCCTGCGCCTCTTCGTCGGCCGCCGCTCGGCCAGCGTGTCCTCGTCCGACCTCTCCGACGACGCCCTCGCCGCTTTGGTGGAGCGGGCGGCGGCGATGGCCCGCGAGGCGCCCGAGGACCCCTGGTCGGGACTCGCCCCCGAGGAGATGCTGATGCGGGAGCCCGGCCCCGACGTCGATTCCGACGACGGCGGCGATCCCTCGCCGCTCGAGCTCAAGCGGCGCTCGCTCGAGATCGAGGACGCGGGGCGCAGCGTTGCCGGGATCACCAACAGCGACGGCGCAGGCGTGAGCGCGGGCCGGAGCCTCTTCGCGCTCGCCACCAGCCACGGCTTCCGCCGCGCCTATTCGAGCACCGGCTATTCGGCCTCGGCGAGCCTGATCGCCGGATCGGGAAGCGGGATGCAGCGCGATTATGCTTATCACAGCGTCCGCCACTATACCCAGCTCGACGACCCGGAGACGATCGGCCGGCGGGCGGCGGAGCGCACCGTCGCCCGGCTCCACCCGGCCAAGCTGGCGAGCGGAGCCATGCCGGTGCTGTTCGACCCGCGCGTCGGCAATACCCTGATCGGCCATTTGATGAGCGCGATCGGCGGGCCCTCGATCACCCGCGGCACCAGCTTCCTTCTCGACAGGGAGGGCGAGCAGGTGTTCGGGGACGAGGTCACGATCCGCGACGACCCGCACCGGCCCCGAGGCCTGCGCTCGAAGCCGTTCGACGGGGAGGGGCTCGCGACTCGGCCGACCAACTTCATCGATCAAGGACGGCTGACCGGCTGGCTTCTCGACAGCGCCTCGGCCCGGCAGCTCGGCCGGGCGCCGACCGGCCATGCCCTGCGCGGCTCGGCCGGAGCGCCGAGCGTCGGCGCCACCAACGTCCACATGGAGCCGGGGCGGCTGACCGTCGAGCAGCTGATCGGCGAGGTGGAGCACGGAGTCTTCGTCACCCAGCTGATCGGCCAGGGGGTCAATCCGATCACCGGCGACTACAGCCGCGGCGCGTCGGGCTTCATCATCGAGAAGGGCAAGCTCGGCCCGCCGGTCGAGGAGATCACCATCGCCGGCAACCTCGTCGACATGTTCGCGAGGCTGGTCCCGGCGGACGACCTCGAGTTCCGCAACACCGCCAATGTGCCGACCCTGCGCATCGACGGGATGACGGTGGCCGGTGCTTGAGGCCGTCTCAGCGATCGTCCGCGAGGCGGGAGCGATCGCCGCGCGCCGCTGCGGGACCGATTTCGAGCGTTGGGAGAAGGCGCCCGGCAACCCGGTCTGCGCGATCGACCTGGAGGTCGACGCCTTCCTGCGCGAGCGGCTGACCGAGCTCGATCCGGAGGCGGGCTGGCTGTCCGAGGAGTCGCTCGACGAATCCGACCGGATGGAGCGCAGGAGGCTGTGGGTGGTCGATCCGATCGACGGCACCCGCGACTATCTTCGCGGCCGCCCCGGCTGGTGCGTGTCGGTGGCGCTGGTCGAGGAAAGAATGCCCCTGATCGGGGTCCTCGACGCCCCGGCGCGCGGCGAGCATTGGACCGCCCGCAAGGGCGGCGGCGCCCGGCGCAACGGCGAGCGGCTTCGGGTCAGCGGGCGGCGCGACCTGGTCGGCGCTCGGGTTCCGGCGGACGCGCTGCCCGAGCCCGACCGCGATCTCGTCGCCATCGCCAAGCCCAATTCGATCGCCCTTCGGATCGCCCTGGTCGCCGCCGGCGAGGCGGACCTCGTCGCGACCCTGCGCTGGGGGTTCGAATGGGACATCGCCGCCGCCGCCCTGATCGCGGCCGAAGCGGGGGCGACGGTAAGCGGCGCCCTCGGCCAGCCGCTCGCCTTCAACAGCGCCAGCGGCGAGGCGTTCGGAGTCCTTGTCGCGACTCCCGCCATCCATGCCGCCGCGGTCGAGAGGCTCCGGGAACGGGCGATGGACCTGGTCTGACCGCCGTTCCGGGCGGCTCGTCGCTTCGTCGCAGCATCCGCGCCTTTCGACGCGACCGTTTCTGTTCGGGCCCCGCACCTGCTATGGAGGCGCCAGGAGGATCGTCCATGAAGCTACGGCTGCTCGTCTTGTCCGCCGCCGCCGTCGCCGGGATCGCTCCGGCCGGAGGCCAGGAACCGCCGCCGGCGCCGCCGCCCGCGCCGGACGAGGCCGGAACCGTTCTCGGCACCGACGAGGATAAATGGGCACGGATGACCGTTCCGGTCACCATCGGCCGCAGCGGCCCCTACGACTTCGTCGTCGACACCGGCGCGGAGCGGACTGCGATCGCCGAGGAGCTGGCGCGCGATCTCCAGCTCGGCCTCGGCAATCGCGCCCGGCTGCACAGCATGACCGAGGTCAGCCACATCCAGACCGTGCTGATCCCCGACCTGGAGGTCGGCGGGAGGCGGGTGCGCGACATCCACGCTCCAGCGCTCCAGCGCCGCTACATCGGCGCCGAAGGGATATTGGGGGTCGATTCGCTCCAGTCGCAACGGGTCTCCTTCGACTTCGCCCGCCAGCAGATGACGGTCACGAACAGCAACAGGCGGGAGGAATCCTGGCCGGCCGACACGATCGTGGTCACCGCCCGCAACCGGCTCGGCCACCTCGTCCTGGTCGACGCGTCGGTCGAGGGCCAGAAAGTGTGGGTGATCCTCGATACCGGCGCCCAGACGACGGTCGCCAACAACGTGCTCCGGCGCAAGCTCGAGCAGAAGGGCCGGCTCAGGGCGACCTACCCGATCATGCTTCAGAGCGTCACCGGCGGCCAGATGGCGGCCGACCAGACCGTGGTCAAGCGTATCCGTCTCGGCGGGATCGACATCAACGACATGCCGGTCGCCTTCGCCGACGTCCATCCTTTCGCCCAGCTCGGCCTGTCGGACCGGCCGGCCCTGCTGCTCGGGATGGACGCGCTGCGGCTGTTCGAGCGGGTCTCGGTCGACTTCCCCAACCGCCGGGTCCGGCTGCTCGGCGGATCGAGGTCGCAGCTCCAGGGAACGAGGTTCGCCGCGAGACTTCCTTAGCTCACCCGCGGAACCCGAAGCCGGGGGATGTCGATCTTGGGGCAGCGGTTCATCACGACCTTGAGGCCCGCCGCCTCGGCCCGGGCGGCCGCCTCCTCGTTGATCACGCCGATCTGGAGCCAGACCGACTTCGCCCCGGCCGCGATCGCCTCGTCGACCGCTTCGCCGGCGGCCTGAGGGCGGCGGAAGATG
>DASQJV010000108.1:0-2301 GCA_035630855.1 Allosphingosinicella sp.
TTCTAGCTTGTGGCCGTAACCCGAACCTACGTATTCATCCATCTCGCCGACGGGTTCGTGCCCGCAGGGCTGCTCGACATCAACAGCGACGGACGCGCGAGCTTCGCGACGTTCGCCTACGGCAATCGCTACCTGGAACGACCGGATCGAATCCCCGTGGATCCGGTCGCTCTTCCCCTGCCGGACCCGGGCTCGAATATTCGCTTTCGAACCGAGGAAGGCTTCCCGCTCTTCAGCGGCATCCGCGACGCCGCCCCGGACGCTTGGGGCCAATATCTCATGTACAAGGCGATGGGCGATCGAATGCCCACCGACGCCGACATGCTGCTTGCCTCCGGCGATCATCGAGTGGGCGCCCTCGCCTTCGGCCCGACCGCGGAACGGCCGCGGCGAGTAACTCCCTGGGGCGAAGGGGATGCCCCGGGCGAGCATTTCACTCTGAGCGAGCTGGCCGAAGCCGTCGAGCGTGCCCAGCATGTCGACCAGCTGGACGAGAATCTGCGACGACTGTTGACCGCCGGCTCCTCGCTGGGAGGCGCCCGCCCCAAGGCGGCGACGGAAATGGACGGCCGCCCCTGGATCGCCAAATTTTCGGCGCGCCACGACAGCTTTCCGGAATGCCGGGTCGAGTTGGCGACGATGCGCCTCGCCGGCGATTGCGGTCTCGACGTTCCGCCGCTCCGCTTTCAGCGTGTGCTCGAACGCGACATCTATCTTATCGAACGGTTCGACCGTCGCCCGACCGACGGCGGCCTTCGGCGCCTGCCCTTCGCCTCGGGGCTTACGCTTCTCGGCGCCCATGAGAGCGAGGTCGGCCGGTATTCCTACGCGGACCTTGCCGCGGCTCTCCGGATCTACGGAACCAAGCCCAGGGCCGATCTCAAGGAGTTGTTCAAGCGGATGGTGTTCAACATTCTGGTCACCAACGACGACGACCATCTGCGCAACCACGGCTTCCTCCATGACGGGGCAGGATGGCGCCTGTCCGCACTCTATGACGTCGTTCCCAAGCCCCAGGTTTCCTTGGAACGCCGGCTTGTGCTCGGCGTCGGCCCCGAGGGCAGGCTCGCCACGCTTGCCAATGCCCGGCTCGGATGCGCCCAGTTCGATCTTGGTCAGGACGAGGCCGATGCTCTGATTCAGGACATGGCCGGCCAGGTCCGCAACGGCTGGGAGAGACGTTTCGAGGAAGCGGGCCTCGGCCCCGCCGACCGCGGTCGCTTCGCGACATGCTTCCGTCAAGCCGAGCCTGCCGCCTGCGAGGAGACGTTCGGCTGAATCGGCCCGTTCAGGCCATTACAGGGAACGGCCCAAATCCGTCCGCAACACCGTACCGCCCTCAAAAGATGTAGGTGCAGCCCGACCTCGGCGCCCCGTCGCGGCTTCCCAGGAATAGGCCCGTCAGGCGCAGCCTTCCCTCCTTCAGCTCCGCGGCGCCTTCGGGGTCGAGGTTGGGGGGGACGAAATTACCGCCCTCCACGGTCAGCCGGAGCCGTCCGGTGTCGGCGTCCCAGGCGTAGGTGCCCCAATAATCCCGATAGGTCTCGAACGGGACGAAGGTGACCGAGAAGCGGTTCCCGGGCCTGAACTCGAGCTCGCGGACCGGCTCCGGCGCGGCGCAGCCTTCGAGGCTGCGCTGGGACCAGCGGCCGGTCAGGACGATCTCGTCCCTGGAGACGATCTGGAAACGGGTCTCGACCGGCTTCCCGGCGTGATGGAAGACGATCGTCACCGTGGCTCCGGCCGGCGCGTCGCCGGCGATCGCGACCGAGGTCCGGTCGGCGCTCAGGGTCGCGGGGCCGGTCACCGACCAGCCGCTCGTGCACCGCAAGGGCAGCTCGGCCGTCCCCGCCGGAGACTTGTCGACGCTCGGAGCGATCGGGACGACGGCGCCCTGGCGGTAGATATCGGTGCCGGTCGCGAGAAAGGCGAAATGCCAGTCGGCCGGAAAACAGGCAGGGTCGGGCAGCGACGGCGCTGCGATCCGCGCCGGCTTTTCGTCCAGGCATCCGGCGAGGGCCAGGCAGGGCAGCAGAGCAACGCGAGCAAGCTTCATCCGGACCTCCGTTTCGAACGTTCCGAGGCTGGCCGCAACGGCCGCGCCGATCAAGCTTTCCAGCCCGCTTTTCGCCAAGGACGGCGGCCCGTTCCGCCTTCCCCCGCTCCACGTAGTTTCCGCAGGCATTCGCTACGTAATTCCAACAGGTTCCGATCGTTTCGGAACCGAAGGGGAGTGCGCGGGTTTGAGCGTCGTTAACAGCGACTTCACGCTTCCTTCAGCTGTTTCGAAAGGCGAAAATT
>DASQJV010000109.1:0-2265 GCA_035630855.1 Allosphingosinicella sp.
ATGTCCTCCTCGCCGCCGAACCGGCGGCGAAGGTGAAGGCCGCGCGAGCGGCGATGCGGGCCTGGCGCACCGGCGCCCTGGCGCATGCATTCGACGCGGCGATGCCGGACAAACCGGCGCGGCCCGAACGGCCTTTGCTGCTGCCGCCGACGCGCATGCCCAAGCGCGGCAAGGCGGGGTCGGAGCGCAGCCGGATCGCGCTGCTCCACGCGCTCGCCCATATCGAATTCTCCGCGATCGACCTGGCCTTCGACATGGCCGGTCGATTCGGCGCCGGCCTGCCGCGCGCGTTCGTCGACGACTGGGTCGGGGTGGGCGCCGACGAGGCGATGCATTTCGCCCTGCTCGACCGCCGGCTGCGCGCGCTCGGCTCGTGCTACGGCGCGCTTCCCGCCCATGACGGCTTGTGGGAAGCGGCGGCGGAAACCGCGCACGATATCCTTGCCCGGCTGGCGGTGGTGCCGATGGTGCTGGAGGCGCGCGGGCTCGACGTCACCCCGGCCGCGGTCGCCCGCTTCGAGGCGGCCGGCGACGTTCGCTCGGCGGCGATCCTCGGCCGGATCTACCGCGACGAGATCCGCCACGTCGCGGCCGGCTCGAGATGGTTCAAACGGGGCTGTGAATCGCGGAGAATCGAGCCTGTTTCGGCGTGGAAACGACTCGTCGGAACGCACTTCCGAGGCGTCCTGAAGCCTCCGTTCAACGATTCAGCGCGCGACGAAGCCGGTCTGTCCCGGGATTACTACGCCGCCCTTGCCGTCGCAGGAGATGTTTAACAGTCTCCGGCACAACGTCGCGGAGGGGGCACTTCCCTGACGTCATCGAGGGGGCGGAAACGCCTTAAATTTTGTTTTTCGGCCGCGCTTGCGCGTGGCGGCGCCCGGCAAGGGGCGGCCATCGGGGAAGAGATTGTGCTGACTAAGACCAACAATGCGGGGCTCTCCAATATGTTCCGCACCCTGTTCAAGCCGCGCGACATTTTCCTTCATGACGGCAAGGCCTTGCGCCGGGTCAGGGTCGGCTCCGGGATCCAGGCCGCCGGCGCCCTCGCCGCCCTCGTCCTGCTCTTCTGGTCGGTCTTCGCCGCCGCCCAGCTCGCCACCGCAGCCGCCAAGCCCTCCAGCGCCGACGTCGCCCGGATGGAGCGCGAGCTCGCCGCGATGCAGGCCGACGTCGCAATGATCAAGGAAGCCGCCCAGCGCCGCTACCAGCTCACCGCCTCGGAAGTGCGCCGACTCGGCCTCGACCCCAGCCGCCTCCAGGCCGGCACCGGCGGTCCCTACGAGCCGGTCGAGACGGTCCACGCCGCCGACCCCAATTTCAAGGCCCTGTTCCACAGCTGGACCAAGCTCGACCAGCTCGAGCAGGGCACCGTCGCCATCCCCTCGACCGAGCCGGTCCGCGGCACCAGCTTCACCTCCGGCTACGGAGTGCGCTCCGACCCGTTCCGCGGCCGCGCCGCGATGCACGCCGGGATCGACCTCGCCGGCCCGATCGGGACCCCGATCTACGCCACCGCCAACGCAATCGTCGGCCGCTCCGAATATAATAACGGCGGCTACGGCAACCTCGTCGAGCTCGAGCACGGCCACGGCATCCAGACCCGCTACGGCCACCTTTCCAAGTCGCTGGTCACCGCCGGCCAGCGCGTCAAGCGCGGCGACGTGATCGGCCTGATGGGCTCGACCGGCCGCTCGACCGGAAGCCACCTCCATTACGAGGTCCGCATCGACGGCAAGGCGGTCAACCCGGTCCCCTTCCTCCAGTCGACCTCCTACCTCCAGTCGGTCCAGCAGCGCGCCGCCGCCGCCACCCGCATCGCCATCGGCGGCCCCGCCGCCAACTGATCTTCACCCGGGAGAGAGCCGAAAAAAGGCCGCGAAGCCCCGCCGGCGACGGCGGGGCTTTTTCGTTCGGTCCCTCGCCGCCGTCCGAATCCGTTTCGGACCTAATTGGATTTGCGATGTAGGATTTTACATGTTCTATTGATGTTCCAAGCGAGTCGGAGGGGTTCCGTTCGCCGGGAGTCAGGGGGGCCTGATGCAGCGACGTGGTCATTATCTGCTGGCGTGCTCCGTGTTCGCGCTGGCCGGCGCGGCGCAAGCGGCCGAATCGGTCACCTACAGCTATGACGCGCTGGGGCGTCTCACCGCTACGACGACGACCGGCGGCCCGCAGAGCGGAGTCGCGACGGGCATCGCCTACGATCCGGCCGGAAACCGCTCCACGTACAACGTAACCGGTGTCGGCACTCCGCCGCCCCCA
>DASQJV010000110.1:0-2879 GCA_035630855.1 Allosphingosinicella sp.
GAAGGGAGGCGATGCCGTCAAATCCGGTGACGTGATCGCCGAAATCGAGACCGACAAGGCGACGATGGAAGTCGAAGCCGTTGACGAGGGCACGCTTGGAAAAATCCTGGTCGCCGAAGGCACGACGGATGTCGCGGTAAACACACCGATCGCCGTTCTGCTCGGCGACGGCGAACAGGCTTCCGACATCAAGGTGCCGGCGGCGCAGCCCATCCGCGTCGACGAGCAGCAGAAATTTGCGGAATCTGCCGCACCGGATGCGCCGGCAAGTGAAGAGCCGAAGGCAAGGGCAGAGCCGGTTTCCTTCCTCGAACGTTTGCCCGAACCGGCGGCACCCGAACCTGACGTGCCGGAAGGCACCGAGATGGTAACCCAGACCGTGCGCGAAGCCTTGCGCGACGCCATGGCCGAAGAGATGCGGCGCGACGACAAGGTATTCGTGATGGGCGAGGAGGTCGCCGAATATCAGGGCGCCTACAAGGTCACCCAGGGCCTGCTCGACGAGTTCGGACCGAAGCGCGTGATCGACACGCCGATCACCGAATATGGCTTCGCCGGGGTCGGCGCCGGAGCGGCGATGGGCGGCCTCAGGCCCATCATCGAGTTCATGACCTTCAACTTCGCCATGCAGGCGATCGACCACATCATCAATTCGGCGGCGAAGACCAATTACATGTCCGGCGGCCAGATGCGCTGCCCGATCGTCTTCAGGGGTCCCAACGGCGCCGCCTCGCGGGTCGGCGCCCAGCACAGCCAGAATTACGGGCCCTGGTACGCCAACGTCCCCGGCCTGATCGTCATCTCGCCTTATTCGGCGGCCGACGCCAAGGGCCTCCTGAAGGCCGCGATCCGCTCCGAGGATCCGGTCGTCTTCCTCGAGAACGAATTGCTCTACGGCCAGAGCTTCGACGTGCCGAAGCTCGACGATTACGTGCTGCCGATCGGCAAGGCCCGGATCGCCCGCGAGGGCCGGGACGTCACCCTCGTCAGCTACTCGATCGGAGTCGGAGTCGCGCTCGAGGCCGCGACGAAGCTGGCGGAAGAGGGCATCGAGGCCGAGGTGATCGACCTCCGCACCCTCCGCCCGCTCGACAAGGCGACCGTCCTCGCGTCGCTGGCCAGGACCAACCGGATGGTCTGCGTCGAGGAAGGCTGGCCGGTCTGCTCGATCTCGGCGGAGATCATGGCGGTCGCCATGGAGGAGGGCTTCGACGACCTCGACGCCCCTGTGCTCCGGGTCACCGACGAGGACGTGCCTCTGCCTTACGCCGCCAATCTCGAGAAGATGGCCCTGATCCGGGTCGAAAGCGTCGTCGAGGCCGCGAAGAAGGTCTGCTACCGCTAGGAGTGGGAGGGCGACGCACGTCCACCCGTTCGGCCTGAGCCTGTCGAAGGCCCTTCTTTCCTGACGGCGCCGAAGTGAGGGCTTCGACAGGCTCAGCCCGAACGGGTAGGGGCAGCGCCAATGTCAGCCGACCTCGACCCTGACCGCTTCATCGCCCTCTCCTACGTCCCGGCCCGCCGACGCGCCGCCGTCGGCGCCCTGTGGCGGCTCGATACCGCCCTCGGCGCGGCCCTGGCCGGAGGGCGCGAGCCGATGATCTCGCGGATCAAGCTCGCCTGGTGGCGCGAGGCCCTGGAGAAGCTCGACCGCGCGCCGGCACCGGCAGAGCCGGTGCTCCGCGAGCTTGCCGGGCACGTCCTCCCGGCCGGAATCCGCGGCGAGGAGCTGGCCCCTATGGAGGAGGGCTGGGCCGTCCTCGCGAGCCCCGAAGCGCTCGGCCCCGACGCGCTCGACGCTTATGCCCGGCTCCGCGGCGGCCTTCTCTTCCACTTCACGGCCAGGCTGCTGGAAGGCCCGGACGAGGGGGTCGAGGCCGCCGGCGAAGCCTGGGCGCTGGTCGACCTCGCCCGCCACTGCGCTTCCGCCGGGGATTCCGACGTCGCCCTGGCCGCCGCGCGCGAGCGCTCCGTCCCCCGGCGCTGGCCGTCCCGGCTGAGGCCGCTCGGGATGCTGGCCGCGCTCGCCGCCCGCGACCTCGATCCCGCCCGGCCGCCCTGGGAGAAGCGCGGATCGCCGGGGCGGATGTTGCGCATGCTCCGGCATAGGATTTCCGGTTACTAGGCTTTTTCCGAAGAAAAGAATCGACTTATACCACGCTTTCCGGTGACTTTGCTTCTCTCGATTGCAAGGGAGGAGCTCATGGTCCGTTACATCGTCGGGGGCGCTTCGGCGCTGCTCCTGATCGCCGCTCTGTTCTTCGTCTGGAGGAGCGGCGCCGAAGCGGAGGATCCGGTCCCGCCGCCGCCCCGGGCGCGGGCGGCATCCTATCGGACCGGCGACGGGCCGCGTCTCCCGAAGCCGCCGGCCATGTCCGAGCAAAGCCGGGAGCAGAAGCGCTTCGCCCGCGCCGACCGCGACCGCGACGGCCGGATCACCCTCGCCGAGCAGCTCGCGCCCCGCCGCAAGGCCTTCGCCAAAGCGGACCGCGACGGCAACGGCAGCCTCAGCTTCGACGAATGGACCGCGGCCTCGGCCGCCAGGTTCGCCAAGGCCGACAAGGACGGATCGGGCTGGCTCGATGCGGCCGAGTACGAGGCGTCGAGGCCGAAACCGAAGCCCAAGCCGAAATGCAAATGCTGAGGGGCGGTAATCCTCCCCATCGACAGATGGGGAGGGGAACCATGCGAAGCATGGTGGAGGGGTAGGTGGCGAAGAGCTCGCATGCCCGCATGATAAACGCGGCTGTGCTTCGGGCACGAAGGCTGAGACGCTCCATGTCGCCGCCGGAGGCCCGTCTGTGGCAATTTCTGCGTGAGCGGCCGGACGATCTGAAGTTCCGGCGGCAGCATCCGTTCACGCGTTGCACGGCGGACTT
>DASQJV010000111.1:0-8810 GCA_035630855.1 Allosphingosinicella sp.
ACTGCATCCGGGCGATCGGCCGGCTCGCGGCATGCGATCCGAGAACGGCGAGCTGGCCGCAATAGATGCGGGTCGCTCCATATTCGCCGGCCTGGTCGACCCGGATCATCGAGGCCACGTCAGGCCGCTCGTCGCCGGGGCGCCAGCGCGGGGCGGGGGCGGGTTCGACGGCGGTCACGGCCGCGTCCGGGGGCGTCTGAGGCTCAGCCACAGGATGGACAACGCGGCAAGGATCGAAAGGATCGCATTCCATCCCGCCATCGAGATTCCGAGGAAGGCGAACTGGATGTCGTCGCAACGGACGATCGGCGCCGCCATGATCTGCTTCAGCAGCTCCTCGCTGCTGAGGCCGGCGCTGGCCGACGAGGTGCAGGTGGTGAAGCCCTCGAAAATCCCGACTTCCACGCCGGCATGATAGGCGCCGATCCCCCCGCTCGCCAGGATGGCGAGCGCGGCGAGCCAGACCAGGCTTCGGCCCCGGTCCGGAAAGGTCCGGAGCGCGAGCGAGAGCAAGGCGAAGGCGAGCCCGGCGAAATGGGCGTAACGCTGCCACCAGCACATCTCGCAGGGATGAAGGCCGCCCCAGATTTCGGAGCCGTAGGCGCCGGCGAGGAGGGCGGCGGGGACAGCGACGGCGATGGCCCGGGCTTTGTCGAGAGAGGTCATTGCGCTTCGCTCCGCGCGTTCCCGTCATCCCGGGCCCGACCCGGGAGCCATGAGCACGGCCTTGCGAGTCGTGAAGCCGCGGTGTTCATGGATTCCGGCTTTCGCCGGAATGACGAGAGCATCAGCGCTTTCCGGTCGGCCGCGCTCCGCCGCCCGCCGGAGCCGCCGCGGCGTTGCGGCCGAGTCGGGAGATGGTCTGGAGCGCGTAGTTGAGCTGGAAGTCGTCGATCCCCTTGGCCTTCAGTTGCTCGGGCGTGGCGGCGAAGCGCGGGTCCGGCTTGCCGTCGTCCTCGATCACGTCGTTGTCGACGGTCACCTCGTTGATCAGGTGACGCCTCAGATCCGCCTCGCGAAGCTTCGGCCGCGACTTGTAATCCGGGTCGGAGAGCTGCGGCACCTCGATGTCCGGCTTGATCCCGCCTTCCTGAACCGAGCGGCCCGACGGCGTGTAATAGCGGGCGGTGGTCAGCCTCAGGCCGGTCTTCTGGCTCAGCGGAACGAGGGTCTGGACCGAGCCCTTGCCGAAGCTGCGCTCGCCCATCACCAGCGCCCGGTGGTGGTCCTGGAGCGCCGCGGCGACGATCTCGGCCGCCGAGGCGCTGCCGGCGTCGACCAGGACGACGATCGGAAGGCCCCGGGCGGCGTCGCCCGGCTTGGCGAAATAGCGCTCGATATCGGCTTTCCTGCGGCCGCGCTGGGAGACGATCTCGCCGCGCTCGAGGAAGACGTCCGAGAGGCCGACGGCCTGGTCGAGAAGCCCGCCCGGATTGGAGCGGAGGTCGACGATATAGCCGAGCGGCGGCCGGCCGAGCTGCTTCTCGATGGCGGCGATCGCGGCGAGCGTCTCGTCCGTGGTGGTCCGGCTGAAGGTGTTGACGTTGATCACGCCGACATTGTCCTTCACCTGCCACTTGACCGCGGGCAACTCGATCGTCGCCCGATTGAGGGTGACCTCGAACGGCTTGTCGCGGCCGAGCCGGAGGATGGTGACCTTGATCGAGGTGCCCGGCGGGCCGCGCATCGAATCGACCGCCTCGTCGAGCGTTCCGCCGTAGATCAGCTTGCCGTTCAGATGGGTGATATAGTCGCCGGCCTTGATCCCGGCCTTGAAGCCGGGGCTGTCCTCGATCGGAGCGACCACCTTCACCACCCCGTCTTCCATGGTGACGTTGAGCCCGAGCCCGCCGTAATTGCCGTCGGTGGTCGTCATCAGGGCCTGGTAGCCGCGCTCGTCCATGTAGGAGCTGTGCGGGTCGAGGCTCGCCAGCATCCCGTCGATCGCGCCCCGGATCAGGGTCTTGTCGTCGACCTGCTCGACATATTCGGAGCGGACGCGCTCGAAGACGCTCATGAACTGGTCGAGCTCGCGATAGGTGTCGACGTCGACCGCGGCGAAGGAGGCGGTGGCGGCGGGCACGATCGCCACCGCGCTGACCAAAGCGAGCGAGCGGAGAAAATTGTTAGACATCTAAAGGAATCCTGTTCGGGCCGTTCGAGACGCGTGTACCGCCTTTTTAGGCGGGCGAAAAGCAACGCCGCGTGAACGAGCAAGAGTAGTTCCCTGCCCCCCCGCCGCGAAGCGGTGGGGAGGGGGACCACCGAAGGTGGTGGAGGGGTGACCTCGAACAGGCCTGCGTCGTGTCACCCCTCCACCATGCTTCGCATGGTCCCCCTCCCCCTCTGGCGATGGGGAGGCAAATCATAGCAGCAGCGTGATCGGGAACGGCCTTCCGTCCTTGCGGAGCTCGACCGTGACCTGGTTCGAGCCGGCCCGGCCGATCGGCTGGCGGGCTCGGACCCGGTCGCCGCGCCCGACGGCGAGGGCGGCGAGGTCGGTCACCGTCGTCGTCCAGCCGCCGCCATGGTCGATGATCACCACCTCGCCATAGCCGCGATGGCGGGCGGCGAAGACGATCCGCCCGGAGCGGGGCGCGACCGCCTGGGCTCCGGCGGCGGTGGCGAAGGTCAGGCCCCGGGCATGGACGCCGGCGTCGGAAATCTCGCCGGTGCCGGTGAGCAGCCGGCCCTCGACGGGGAGGACGTAATAAGGCGCGCGTGGGCGTGCGGGCGCGGCTCCCGGACGCGGCGCCGGTCCCGGAAGCTCGGCGAGCCGGCGCGTCAGCCGTGCCTGGAAGGCGCGGGTTCCGGCCAGAGCGGCGAGGTCGCGCGCCTCCTCGCCGAAGGCCAGGGCCCGATCCGATTCGTGCAGGGCGGATTGCATCAGGCTCGCCGAGCGCCGGCGCTGGGTCTGCTCGAAGCGGGCGAGGGCGAGCCGGCGCCCCTGCAGGTCGCGGCGGCTCGCGCCGAGCTGGACGACCGCCTCGCGGGCCTGGCGCCGGAGCCGTTCGCCGCGATCCATCTCGGCCCGGACCCCGGCGGTCCGGGCCCGGATGGCGGGCAGCGAGGAGGCGAGCAGGGCGCGGACGTGGACGACCTCGCCGAGCGAGCCGGGCTGGATCAGGGCCAGGGCCGGAGGCCTCCGGGCCATGGTCTGGAGCGCGGCGGTCAGCCTGATCAGCGAGCCCTGGCTGGCGGCGAGCCGGGCGCGCTGGGCGGCGCTCAGCCGCTCGATCAGCGCGATCCGGGCCAAAGCCGCGGTGATGTCGGCCTCGGCGGCCTCGATTCGCGCGGCGAGGGCGGCCGCCGCGGCGTTGGCCCGGGCGGCCTCGCCGGTGGCGCGCTGCGCCTGCCGCTCGAGCAGCTCGGAGCGCCGCTTGGCAGCCGCCGCCTCCTGCTGCGCCTGCGCCAGGGTGGGCGGCGCCTGGGCGACGGCGAGGTCCCCGCCGAGGGCAAGCGCGGCCGCTCCCAAAATTGGTGCCAGGCACCAATTTCTCCAGCTCGGGTAACGGGTGCCCGGCACCGGTTTGAGCCAATCCGCCATGCCCCTATCCTTCCCTGTGATAGGGATGGTTGGCAAGGATGGAGGTCGCCCTCCACAGCTGTTCGGCGAGCATCGCCCGGGCGAGCAGATGGGGCCAGGTCGCCCGGCCGAAGGAGAGGATGAGGTCGGCGCCGGCCCTCTCTTCGCCGGAGAAGCCGTCGGCGCCGCCGATCAGGAAGCGCGCCTCGCGCCGGCCGTCGTCGCGCCAGCGTTCGAGGCGCTTGGCGAGTTCGAGCGAGCTCAAGGTCTCGCCTTTCTCGTCGAGGAGGATGATGACGCTGTTCTCGGCCGGCGCCGGAAGCCGGCCGCCGCTCTCGGGCAATTCGCTGATCTGGACCGGCCAGGAGATGCGTTTCAGGTAGCGCCCGACCAGCTCCGCCTCGGGACTCCGGCCGATCCTGCCGCGGGCGACGATGTGGAGGCGCATCCTAGACCGACCGGGGTGGATATGGAGAGGGCATCGCCGTCTCCTACTCCGTTCGGGCTGAGCTTGTCGAAGCCCTCCCTTGCGGCGGTCCGTTAGGAGAAAGGGCCTTCGACAAGCTCAGGCCGAACGGTTTCGCTGGGGTAGGCGTCTGTCCCTCCGCCCGCGCCTTTCGCGATTCAGCCCGCCGCCGTCGCCGGTGCTGCGCCCGAATCGCCCTCGAACGCCCACATCCGCTCGAGATTGTAGAAGCTTCGGACCTCGGGCCGGAAGATGTGGACGATGACGTCGTCGGCGTCGATCAGGACCCAGTCGGCGACCGGGAGCCCTTCGACCCTGACCGTCCGGCCGAGCTCCTGCTTGATCTTCTCGCCAAGCTTCTGGGCCATCGACGCGACCTGGCGGGTCGAGCGCCCGGAGGCGATCACCATATGGTCCGCGATGTTGGACTTGCCCGACAAGGGGATGGTGACGACGTCCTGGGCCTGGTCATCGTCAAGCGATCGAAGCACGAGGCTGTGCAGGGCTTCGACCTTCTCATGCGCTCCGCCCGTGGGCGGAACCGGTGCGTTAGCGGGCAAACTGCCTCCTCAAGTCACGAGCCGCCGCGTTACGCCGTCGCGCAGGGCCCGGGGGTTGAACGAATAAGCTTCCGATTGGTGCCAGTTCGGATCGGCGGCACGAATGCCTGTGGCGGAGGTCGGATCGAGCGGCAGTCTCAGGAACACGAGCGCCGGCGTTCTCCACTCCGTCCAGTTCCGAGCCTGGTCCGCGGGATGGACGAAGCGCCGCAGCCAGCCCATCGCGCGAGCCGCGTGGGCGGCGCTATCATATCCCGGACGTGAAACGACCGCAATCGGAACTGTCTGGGCGATCTTGCGCCAGTGCCGCCAGAGGTGGAACTGGGCCAGATTGTCCTCGCCCATCAGCCAGATGAAGCGTCGGTCCGGATAGAGCGGGATCAGAGCGCGGAGCGTGTCGACCGTGTATCGGGTGCCGAGCTCGGCCTCGATCGCCGTGGCGCGGACCGGCAAGCCCCGGGCGAGGCGCCGTGCCGAGGCGAGCCGGGCGGGGAGGGGCGCCATGCCCTCCGCCGGCTTCAGCGGATTTCCCGGCGAGACCAGCCACCACATTTCGTCGAGGCCGAGCGCGCGTATCGCCGCGGCGCTGACCCGGCGATGGCCGCGATGGGCGGGGTTGAAGGAGCCGCCGAGGAGGCCGGTTGGGATCACCCGCATGTCGATAGCATGGCGGCAGCGCTTGCCAAGCGCTTCGGTCTCGTGTTGTTCTCTGCGACCGTGGTCGCCGGCGACAAAGCCAAGCCCCTGCCCGAGCAGGATGTTCGCGCCTTTCTTCGCGAGACCTTCGGCTGTTCCGACGAGATCGCCGGCTCGATCTTCCTGCGCGGGACGGTGCGCGCCTTCGCGCCGCATTCGACCATCGTCCGCCAGGGCGAGAAGGCCGCCGCCGCCTATCTGCTGACCCAGGGCCGGGCCCACGCCCTGCTGTACAGCATGGAGGGCCAGGCGGTGCTGCTCTGCGAATATCGGCCCGGCGACCTGTTCGGGGCGCTGGGCGAGCTCGATCCCGCGCCGGAGGAGGCCGAGATCGTCGCCGTCGAGGCGGCCAGGAGCTTCGTCCTGAGAAGCCGCGAGCTGATCGCCCTGGCGGAGACCTACGGCAGCATCGGGCTGGCCTTGTCGCGGCTTCTGCTTCGCCAGCTCAGGCGGGCGACGTCGCGAATCTACGAGCGGGCGGCGGTGTCGGCGGCGGGGCGGGTCCATGCCGAAATATTGCGCCTCGCGCGCGCGTCGCCGGGGCTGGTCATCCGTCCGGCGCCGGTGCTTTCCGAGCTCGCGGTGCGGGTCTCGACGACCCGGGAGACGGCGTCGCGCGCGGTGAGCGCGCTCGAGCGGCGCGGGCTCATCCGCCGCGATTCGGGCTCACTAACCGTCGTCGCCCCCCAGCGGCTGGAAGAGCTGATCATATGATTTGAGCGCATAGAGCCCGACCGGAGGCCCGGCGTCGGGCGGGTCGAGCTCGCCTATATATTCGCTGGCCGGGCGGTGAGGCCCGGCGGCGGCGAGCGCTGCGGCGAAGTCGTCGGTGACGACGGCGGTGCCGGGCGGCGCCGAAGCGAGGGCGGCGGCGGCGGCGGCGGTGGCGGCGGGGGCGAGTCGGACGGCGCCGGCGAACGGGTCGCGGAAAGTGGGGGCGGGGCCGTATTGGCCGCCGATTCGCAGGCCTTCCGGTCCGGCTCCGAGAAGGCGTATGGCGGCCTCGGCCGCTTCGCCGGGGCCCGGCCAGGCCAGGATCAGCCGGTCCTCGCTGACATAAGGCGGCAGGGCCGGCGCAGACAGTCCGGCGATCCGGCCCTGGAGCGCGGCCAGCGCGGGCTCGAAGGCTTGGCCGGCGGCGACTCCCACGGCGAGCACGGCGAGAGGCTCGGGCCCGGCCTCGGCGGCGGAGGGTTCGTCCCGAGTCTCGCGCGGCGCGGTCAGGATCCGCTGCCGCCGGCCGCCGGCCGCCCAAATCTCGCGGGAGCGGCCCGACGTGCCGTTCGCCTCCTGCGCGCAGTCGAGCACGAGCAATTGCACCGCCGAGCTTTCCAGCCTCCGCCCGTTCATCAGCGCCGCCCCCATCGCCACCTCGTCGGCGAGTCCGATCATGGCGCCGTCGGGCCGGGCTCCGAGCGGGCGCACAGGGCGGACCGTCTCGGCCCGCTCGAGCACCGACTCGAAGCGCTTGCGCCAGGCCTTTCCGAACGGATCGACCGAAATCGCCGCGAACGCTTCGGCCCCGCCCGGCAGGACGGCGTGAAGCTCCGCCCCCCGCTTCAGCAACGCCTCGGCGATGATGATGTCCGCCCCTGCGGCGAGCGCGCCGAAGCCGAAGCCGACATTCTCCTCCTCGAGCACGGCCGCGATCTTCTCGTCGAGATGCTCGCGGCGCACGACCTTCGGGTCGAACGACATGTGGCCGCCGAAATGGAGCGAGCGCGGAGGGCGGTGGGCGTCGAGCCAGGCCGAGTCGCGGTCCTGGGCGGCGAGGATGAGGGCGAACTGGCGGAGGGTGGAAGCATGTTCCTCCCAGGCCCGGGGGGCAAGGGCAAGGGCTTCCGCGAAAGTGGCGCGGGCCTCGTCGTGACAGTCGAGCAGGAGCAGGGCCTCGGCGCCGGTAGCGGCGCGATAATAAGGCGTCTCCGGCTCGTCGGGATTGGCCTCGATCAGCTTGAGGACATCCGCCGCAAGCTCTCGCGCTCGGTCCGGCTCTCCGCCGAGAAAGCTCAGGGTCGCGGCATTGATCAGGGGATAGCTCGCCGGCTCCAGCGCCGCCGACGCGGCATAAGCGGCAGCCGAGTCGCGGTAGAAACGCTGCCGTTCGGGCGGATGCGAGCGCAGGGCGAAATCCTTGAGCAGTCGGCCTTTCAGGGCGAGAACCGCCGGTTCCGTCGGGTCGCGCTCGAATCCGCCCGAGCTGAGCAGCGACCAAGCATTGTCCAGGGCTCCCGCCCGGGCCAAGGCGATGATCGCGGCGAGTGAAGGCGAGGCAGGGAGCAAGCTCACGCGCCTGTTTCTAGCATAGCGGGATGCATCGAGGACAGCGGCTCCGATCGCGACGGGGAGGCCGGGCCGGACGGACGGTTATCCGGCTCGGCCCGGCTCGGCAAAACGCCACGCTTCTCAAAACGGCGGTCCCACCGGCGGCCCGAGATTGGTTCCTTCCGGATCGAAGATGACGGTCATCGGAGCCGTCGTGCCGTCGGCGAACTTGACGTCGAAGACGATCTCGAACTTGAACGCCTGCCTCACGCCCTGGCCGATGTCGTTGCCGTTGGCGTCGCCCTTCATATGGTTGACGAAGGCGATGGCCGAACGCTTGGTGATGTCGCCCGTCGTCTTGTTCCTGACGTCGACCGTGAGGTCGACGGCGTCGTAGAAAGTATGGTTGGGAGTGGTGCCCGGCAGGTTGGTGACGAACCGGATGCCGTCGATCGGCGAGCCGTTCTTGTGGATCGTCCAATTCTCCTCGTCGACGAAGACGGCGATGTAGCTCTTCCGCTGCCATTCGATCCCCTGGAAGTTGTTCCTGGGATCCGGCGCCGGGTTCAGGTTGCTGCCCCTCACGTTGTCGACGAGCTGCTGGACCACCATTCCGATCGTGTCCGGCGGGATCGGGTAGTTGAGCGCGTGGGTATAATGGTTGACGCGCAGCTTGCCGTCGGTGTCGATCCGCACATAATAAAAATAGACGGTGTGCGGCACCTTGTCGAAACCGGCGACGGGAGGAATTTCCGTCAGCTTCCGCAGGTAGACGCTGTCGGTCGTTGCAGCGGCGGCGGCGGGCACGGCCGCCGCCCCGGCCAGCGCCGTCGGGGCCGACAGGCTCTCCTGATAGGCGGCGTATCGCGAGAAGAAATCCATGTTCCGGGTGCCGGGGGCCGGCTGGATCAGGGTAGTGCTTCCATTGTCGCTCATGACCTTGCCCTCCTTCTTCGCGTCCGTGATCGGGTGCGAAGGCCGACCTTATCGAGTCGCGAAGGAGGGGGGTGTGACGGGGGTCACGGTAGGCGGAAGGAAGCTTGCAGACTAGTTGCGAAGGGGTCTGCCGGGCAGCGGCTCGGGCCGGAGGTCCCGGCGCCGGAGCCGCCGCTCGCGCGCTTGCTCAATGCCCAAACAGGCTCCTGAGCTTGACGTGAACGCATTCGAAAAACCGTTTCAGGAAATTGAGGGAGTAAGGCGGCGGCACCGGGGGGCCGAGGTTGGTTCCTTCGGCTTCATATGGATCAACCAGCCTGACTGGCCTGCCGACAAGCTGAAATTTGAAGCGCTGCCGTTC
>DASQJV010000112.1:0-8434 GCA_035630855.1 Allosphingosinicella sp.
CACGCGGGCATCACGATCCGATCTACATCCACGGCGCCTTGCAGCGTCTGTGCGACCTCTATGTCGAATGGGGCGTGGACCTGGGCGAACTCCGCCCCGCCACCGGCGTCAAGAAGGACGAGCTCAAGGGCAGGATCGTCGTCGCTCCGCCCGGCTGCCTCAACGACCGCTGGTCGAGGCGCCTGCCGGACCCGATCACCGCCATGGCCTCGGGCTGGATGCGCGTCCGCCAGCGCGCCCGCCAGCGCAACGTCGAATTGCCCCTGATCGTCTCCGACCATGCCGACTGGGACGAGCTGACCGAGACCATCCGGGAGCTGAAGCCCCGCGAAGTCTGGATCACCCACGGCCGCGAGGACGCCCTGATGCACTGGTGCATGACCCGGCAGATCAAGGCGCGGGAGCTGAACCTGGTCGGGCGAGAGGACGAGGACGATTGAGGGAAACCCTCTCCCTGAAGGGGAGAGGGACAGGTTCGCGAAGCGAACCAGGGTGAGGGCCTGAGGTACGAAGACAATATGCCCTCACCCTCCCACCGCCTTCGGCGGCGGGCCCCTCCCTCTCCCCTGCAGGGAGAGGGGGTTTGTGAGAGGGAGACAATCGATGAAATGGTTCGGTCGGAAGGCGGCGCCGGCGGCGCGGCCGTTGCTTCATCGCGCTCACGGCGGCGCCGTGGCGGCGGGGGACTGGCCGCGCAGCTACGAGGCCCAGGTGAGGGACGGCTATGTCGGCAATCCCGTCGCCCAGCGGGCGGTGAGGCTGGTGGCGGAGAGCGTCGCCTGGACCCCGGTCTACGCGGCCGGCGGGGCGGCGGCGGGTTCGGAACGGGCCCTGGGCCTGGTCACCCCGGCGCTGCTCGACCAGGCGGCGGCGCAATTGCTGCTCCACGGCAACGCCTTCCTCCAGATCCTGCTCGACGCCGACGCGGCCCCGGCCGAGCTGTTCGCGCTGAGGCCGGAGCGGGTGACGATCGAGGCGGACCAAGGCGGCTGGCCGGTCGCCTATGTCTACCGCGCCGGCGAGGTCAAGGCGAGGATAGCGGCGCGCGACGCGCTCGGCCGGCCGGGCCTCGTCCATATCAAGGCGATGAACCCGCTCGACGACCATTACGGCCTCGGCTGCCTCGGCGCGGCGGCCGGGGCGGTGGCGATCCACAATTCCGCGAGCCGCTGGAACAAGGCCCTGCTCGACAATGCCGCCCGGCCTTCGGGGGCGCTCACCGTCGACGGCGGCGACGGCGCTCTCGCCGCCGAGCAATACGACCGGCTGAAGGAGGAGCTCGAGCTCCATTTCGCCGGCACCGCCAATGCCGGGCGGCCGCTTCTGCTCGAGGGCGGGCTGAAATGGCAGGCGATGAGCCTCACGCCCGCCGACATGGACTTCGCCGGGATGAAGGCGGCGGCGGCGCGCGAGATCGCCCTGGCCTTCGGAGTGCCGCCGATGCTGCTCGGGCTTCCGGGGGATTCGACCTACGCCAATTACCGGGAGGCGAACCGGGCGCTGTGGCGGCTGACCGTGCTCCCGCTCGCCGACAGGCTGCTCGGCGGGATCGCGGCGGCTCTGTCGGCCTGGTGGCCGGGGCTGAAGCTGGCGCTCGACGTCGACCAGGTGACGGCTCTGGCCGAGGACCGCGAGCGGCTGTGGGCGCAGGTGAGCTCGGCCGACTTCCTCAGCCGCGAGGAGAAGAGGGCGATGCTGGGGTTCGGCGAATAGCCGGTGAATTCCTCCCCGAGCTTGCTCGGGGAGGGGGACCGCGGCGCGAAGCGTCGTGGTGGAGGGGCAAATCTGAGTCCGGATTTCCCCTCCACCGCGCTTCGCGCGGTCCCCCTCCCCCAGCAAGCTGGGGGAGGATTTAGAAGGAGGGAGATCATGACCGAACAGGCGAATTCGATGCTCGCTTTGCTCGTCGCCCAGGCGGAGGGGCAGGGGGCGGGGCTGGTGACGGTGCGGGCGCTGGTCGAGGAGGCGAGCGAGGCCGGCGCGGCTCGGGCGCTGGCGGCGCTCGGGCTTGGCGACGGCAAGGCCCGGCGCGACATGGACGAGCTGAGGGAGCTTCTCCAGGCCTGGCGCGACGCCAAGAAGAGCGCCTGGCAGGCGGTGGCGAGCTGGCTGGTGAGGATATTGCTGGCCCTGCTGGTGCTGGGGATGAGCGTCAGGCTCGGGCTTCTGGAGCTTCTGAAATGAGGTTCGCCGGCTATGCGGCGGTGTTCGGCCGGACCGACCGGGGCGGCGACGTCGTCCGGCCGGGGGCGTTCCGGCGGAGCCTCGGGCGGCGCTCGGCGGCGGTGCCGCTGCTGTGGCAGCACGATCCGGAGCGGCCGGTCGGGCGGATCGAATATCTGAAGGAGGACAGGCGCGGGCTGAGGGTGATCGCGCGGCTCTCGGGCGGTGAGGCGGGGCGAAGGGCGGCGGCGCTGCTCAGGGAGGGGAAGGTCGCCGGGCTGAGCTTCGGCTATCGGGTGCGCAAGGCGTCGGGCTCGGCGCCGCGCGAGCTCGAGGACGTCGAGCTGGTCGAGGTCAGCCTGGTGACCCTGCCGATGCAGCCCAAGGCCCGGGTGCATGCGGTGCTGGGGTGAGCCCGCCGGTCAGCCGATGAGGGGGTTGGTCGAGACCCGGTTGAGCTCCGCCCGGCGGTCTCGGCTCGCCCGGCAGATGAGGTCGTAGACGGCGCCAGGCTTTTCGATCCGGTAGAAGCGGAATCCCTTGGCAAGGTCTCCCGCCTGGCTCTGGGCGCGCGCCAGCCACCCCTCCGTCGTTTCGCCTTCCTCGATCAGGATGGTGGCGCGATCGCGGCTTTCCTGCTCGAGGACGAGCATGGGCAGCCAGCCCAGATCGTGGGAGCTGAGGCGCGGGCGGAGCCGGCCGCTGAGGATGAGGACGCGCTGGCTGGTGAGCGCGTAGACGAGGTTCCGCCGCAGCCAGGGTTCGTAGAGGAAGCGCGCTCCGGCGACGTAAAGCAGCGCCGCGGCCAGGAAGAAGGTCAGCGGCTGCAGCTGCAGGACCTTGGCGATTGGAAAGGCCGAGAGGTTGATCGCCGTCCCCGCCGCGAGGAGGGGCAGGAGCCAGACGTCCTGCCGCTGGAAGGCGATGCCGCGCTGCGGCCGGCCGGTCCACAGCAGGCGCTCGCCCGGCAGGAGATAGGGCCGAAGGCGCTGCTGGTCCTCGTAGGCGATCATGGCCGCGATGCTAGGGGCCGGCGACGCTCTTCGCCAGCCTCGTCAGACGACGGGCCATTCGAGGCCGCCGGGCAGGTCTTCGGCCGGATAAAGGCGAGTGTCGATGCGGTGGAAGGCGAACCGGCGAACTCCTATGGAGGGGCGATGCAACGCAGCCTTGGACTCGGTGGAGACGGCGACGAGGTCGACGCCGTCGAATGCGTGGAGCGCACGTTCGGCGTCGCCTTCGCCGTCGCCGATTGCGAGAGTTTCGAGACCGTCGGCGACGTCTGGGCGGCGCTGATCGGGGAGATGCGGCTGGACGAGGCGGCGGCGGCTCCGCTCTGGCCCCGCTTCGCGACGGCTATCGCTTCCGAAACGGGAGTCGACCCGGCCCGGATCGGGCCCGGGACGCGGCTCCTGGCCGAGCCGCTGGCCGAGGTCCTGAAGCGCGCCGCCCTGCGCCTGTTTCGCCGGCGCTAGCTGAATCCAGACAAGGAAGAAGTGGGATTCCCGCCGGTGCGGGAATGACGGGGACGTGTGTCCAATTGCGATGAGGAGAATGAGAATGCTGGAAGTGAAAGCGGATGCGCTGGAGGAATCCTTCGAGGCGCTCGAGCGGGGGGACGAGGCGGTGGCCGAGCTGCGCGAGGAGATGGCGCAGCTGAGGAGCCGGATGGACGCCCAGGCGGTGGCGGCGGCTCGGCCGGCGCTGAGCGGGGCGAGGGCCGGGGGGTCGCCTTTCGTCGATTCCTATCTGAGGCGGGGGCTCGAGAGCGGGGTCGAGCTCAAGGCGCTGGCCGGGACGACCGACTCGGCGGGCGGCTACGCCGTGCCGGAGGAGATCGATTCCGAGATCGGCCGGCTGCTGACCGCGATCTCGCCGATCCGGGCGATCGCCAACGTCGTCCGGGTGGGAAGCGCCGGCTATCGCAAGCTGGTGACGACGGGCGGGACCCCGTCGGGCTGGGTCAGCGAGACCGCGGGCCGGCCGGAGACGGCGACCCCGGCCTTCATCGAGGTCGCGCCGCCGTTCGGCGAGCTCTACGCCAATCCGGCGGCGAGCCAGGCGATGCTCGACGATTCGGCGTTCGACGTCGAGGCGTGGCTGGCGAGCGAGATCGCGACCGAGTTCGCCCGCGCCGAGGGCTCGGCCTTCGTCGGCGGCAACGGAGTCAACCGGCCCAAGGGGTTCCTGGCGGGCCCGACCTCGGCCCAGGGGGACCAGGCGCGGGCGTTCGGGACCCTGCAATATCTGGCGACGGGTGAGGTGGCCGGCTTCGGCGCCGATCCGGCCGACCGGCTGATCGACCTCGTCCAGTCGCTCCGGCCGCCCTACCGGCAGGGCGCGGTGTTCGTGATGAACTCGGCGACCGCCTCGTCGATCCGCAAGCTCAGGACGGACGACGGGGCCTTCCTGTGGCAGGCGGGGCTGGTCGCGGGGCAGCCCGATACCCTGCTCGGCTATCCCGTGGTCGAGGCGGAGGACATGCCGGACGTGGCGGCGGACAGCCTGTCGATCGCGTTCGGCAACTTCCGTATCGGCTATCTGATCGCCGAGCGGACCGAGACCCAGATCCTTCGCGATCCCTACACCAACAAGCCGTTCGTCCATTTCTACGCGACCAAGAGGGTGGGCGGGCAGGTGGCCAATTCGGAGGCGATCAAGCTTCTGAAGTTCACCGACTAGGAGCACGTCCGAAAGTCTTACTTTCGGCCGAATACCCCTCCACCACCCTTCGGGTGGTCCCCCTCCCCATCGGGCAAAGCCCGATGGGGAGGATTCAGGGAGACAGATCATGATCGAGGGCGAGGCGCTTGTCCTGCCGCCGGAGGCGGCGGGGGCGGCGAAGGCATATCTGCGCGTCGAGCGGGCGGACGAGGACGGGCTCATCGGCGGGCTGGCGGCGGCGGCGGCGGAGCTTTGCGAGGGCTTCACCGGGCGGGCGCTGCTGACCCGCGGCTTCGTCGAGACCGTGCCGGCGAGCCGGGCCTGGCAGCGGCTGGGCCGGGCTCCGGTGCGGGCGATCACTTCGGTCGAGGCGCTGCCGGCGGACGGGCCGGCGCAGGCGCTGGCGAGCGGAGCCTATGGGATCGACATCGATTCCGGGGGCGACGGCTGGGTGAGGCTGACCGACGCCGGCGATGTCCGGCGAATCCGGGTCGGCTACCAGGCCGGGCTGGCCGACGCCTGGAGCGAGCTTCCGGCGGCGATCCGGCAGGGCATCGTCAGGCTGGCGGCCCATTTCTACACGAACCGGGCGGCGGAAGCGCCGCGTCCGGCCGAGCTGCCGGCGGCGGTCGCCGCTCTGTGGCGGCCCTTCCGCCGGTTCCGGCTTCGCTGAGGGAGGGGAGGATGCTTGAGAGACTGATGCTTCATGGCGCGGCGTTCGCCCGCGAGGCGGCGGAAGAGCGCCGGGCCCGGCTCGCGGAGGCGATCCGGGACGAGGCGCCCGAGGGCGTCCGGGTGAGCGAAGCGGAGCAGGGGGTCGAGCTCGAGGGGCGGGGCCTGCTCCGCCGGTTCGCGCTCGAGCCCGGGCTGCGCTGGCTGATTCCGGGGAGGCGGCGGTGAGCGGCGCCGGAGCGGCCCTAAGCGCCGCCGCGATCGAGGCGCTGGCGGCGCTCGAGCTGGGCGGAGTCTATCCGGGGCCGCCGCTTCAGGCGGCCTTCCCTTACGCCGTCGTCGAGTGCGGGGCGGAGACGGACTGGGGGCACAAGAGTGGCGCCGGGCGCGAGCTCCGGCTGGCGGTGACCCTCCGCGACTCGGGTGAGCGGCCGGACCGGGCGCAGGCCTTCGCCGACGTCGCCGAGGCGGCGATCGCGGCGGGGCTGGACGTCGAGGGGTGGCGGCTGGTCAGCCTGGCGCTGGCGCGCAGGCGGACCGTCGCCGAGGGCCGCGGCGCCGGCTGGGCGGTGGCGATCGACTATCGGGCGCGGATGCTGGCGGAGTGACGGCGTGAAATCCTCCCCGAGAAATCTCGGGAGGATTTTTTCGAATCTACTTCGGCGGTTCGGGGAGGCTGGCCTTGAAGGTCTCGACCGCATTTTCGTGAATGTAGCCGATCTCGTCCTTGGCGTTCTGCTCGGCGGTCGCCCGGGCGATCTTGGCCGAGACGTCGCTCGCGATCGAGGCGGCCCGGAAGGCGGCTTCCTCGGCCTTGCAGGCGGTGCTCAGCTTGGACTGGAAGGCGGCCTCGTCCGCCCCTTCCTTGACCTGAGTCCGGGCGAAGCTGCCGAGGCATTTGGAATAAGCGGTGCGGGCCGAAGCGAGATTGCCCTGGGCCGAGGCCAGGAGCGCGACGAGAAGCACTTGTGAAATCATCCCGAATTCCAGTGCAACAAGTTGAGACGAAGGGAGATTATCGATGGCGGCGGAAAAGGGAAGCGCTTTCTTGCTGAAGGTCGGAAATGGCGGAGAACCGCCGGTTTTCGCGACCGTCGCGGGGATGCGGACGACGCAGATGTCGGTCAACGGCGAAGCGGTCAACGTCACCAGCAAGGATTCGGGCGGCTGGCGCGAATTGCTGTCGGGGGCGGGCGTGCGCTCGGTCTCGGTGGCGGCGAGCGGAATCTTCACCGGATCCGAAGCCGAGATACGGATCAAGTCGAACGCTCTGGCCGGCCAGATCGACGATTACGAGCTGAGCTTCGAGAGCGGCGAAAGGCTTCGCGGCCGCTTCCTGGTCACCCGGCTCGATTATTCCGGCGACTACAATGGCGAGCGCAATTACGCCCTGAGCCTGGAGAGCTCGGGCGCGGTGGCGGCGTTGTGAGCGGCCCGGCGAACCCGGCGCGGGGCGAGGCGGAGCTGCTCGTCGGCGGGCAGGCGCTGAAGCTCCGGCCGAGCTTCGAGGCGCTGGTCGCGGCGGAGGAGGAATTGGGGCCGCTCTTCGGCCTGGTCGAGAGGGCCGCTTCGGGCGGGCTTCGAGTGAGCGACATCGCCGCCTTGTTCTGGCATTGCGCGGACGGGCGGCCGGACGGGCTGACCCGGGAGCGGATCGGAGCCGCGGTCGTCGAGCGCGGGCTGGCCGGGGTGAGCCCGGTGCTGAGGGTCCTGCTCGGGCAGATACTCCAGGGCGGTTCAACAGGTTCTCCATGAGCGAGCCGGAACGGTTCAGCAGCGGCGCGGCCCGGCTGGCGGGGCTCGCCGGGGTGCTGCTCGGATGGCGGCCGGAGGAGTTCTGGCGGGCGACTCCGGCGGAGCTGGCGGCGGTGATCGGAGCGATGGCGGGGGATGTCGAGGAGCCAATTGGGCGCTCGGACCTCGATCGCCTGATGGAGCGGTTCCCGGATTAGATTTCACAGATCGGGCGGGTACCCCTCCACCAGGCTTCGCCTGGTCCCCCTCCCCATCTGGCGATGGGGAGGATTCAAGATGGATGAAGAGATCGAGCGGCTGGTGGTCAGCGTTCGGGCCGATACGGGCGCGTTCGCGCGGGACGTGGCGGAGATGAAGGGGCAGCTGGAAGGGCCGCTGGCCGACGGGCTGGAGCGGGCCGGGCGGGTGCTGGAGACGGCGCTGATCCGGGCGGTCCGGACCGGCAAGCTCGGCTTCGAGGATCTGAAGCGCGTGGCCCTGGCGGCGATGGCCGAGATCGCCGCGGCGGCGATCCGCGGCGGGATCGCGGCCGCCTCGGGCGGCGGCGGGAAGGGCGGGCTGTTCGCGGCGGGGGCGCAGCTGCTCGGAGCGCTGCTCGGAGCGCCGGGGCGGGCGACCGGCGGGCCGGTGGCGCCGGGGCGGCCTTACCTCGTCGGCGAGCGCGGGCCGGAGCTGTTCGTCCCGACCGCGAGCGGGCGGATCGAGACGGGGCGCGGGGGCGTGCGCGAGATCAGGATGAGCATCCATGTCAGCGCGCCGGCCGGCGAGGCGCCCCAGGCGCTGGCGCGGTCGGGGCGGCAGGTGGCCCGGGCGGTGAAGCAGGCGCTGATGCGGGTGGAGGATTGATTTCCTCTCCCGCTTTCGCGGGAGAGGAGGGGCCCAAGCCGAAGGCTTGGGAGGTGAGGGTCTTGCTGAGTCAGAAGTACAGACCCTCACCTCCCATCGCTGCGCGATGGGCCCCTCCTCTCCCGTAAGGACGGGAGAGGGGAAGGATTGAGTCATGGGCCATTGGCTGGCGCCGCCGGGGGCGGCGAGGCAGATCGGATTTGCGAAGCGCTTCGACGCGCGGCTGTGGAGCGTCAACTTCCCTCGGCCGATGATGGCGTCGGTGGTGACGACGGGGCCCGATTCGCTCCGGGTCGACTGCGTCTTCTACAATGCGGACGATCTGGCGGGCCTG